>JAOULV010000083.1 GCA_029881835.1 Rhodospirillaceae bacterium | reverse complement strand
TGCTCCACGGTTGGCGCAGGCTCGGGTTCGGATGGAATAAATGCCTGATCCAAGCCTTCGCTTGGGGGCAGCTGGCTGCTTCCATCACCTAATGTCACCTTAATGACTTCATCGGTTGGGGCTACGGGCGTATCTGCGCCACCGGCGGCGGTTTCAAGCCCGGCAAGTTCGGTGGCGTCATCAATAACCGGGATAATCGCTTCCATGCCATAGCTATTGGCGGTTCCGCTTTCCGGTGACAAAAAATAAAGGGTTGAACCAAAAATTCTAACAACATCCGAAACATCATAAATTGGCATCGCCATGGGGGCGGATTTAAAACCATTAACCTCAACAGCAAAGTATGCCTGATTTATTGTCATGACACCCGCATCGTTGATTATTATTATTTCGCCAACAAAACCGTCTGATTCTTCCATCATTACAACTTTAAGGTTCTTGCCATCAGTAAGATCAATGCCAACCTGGGTTCCGCGAATGCCGATTGTGGCGGCAGGCGTGTTTACCAACATTGCTTCAGGGTCGGTTTTGGCTATTTCACCTGAAACTATGGTGAACAGCCCCTTCATTACCGACAGCGATATGCTTCCTTCTTGGGAACCGGGGTCGTAAATAAGTTCATCCAGTACCATCCTTGCGTTTTCGCCAACCGCAACGGACGTTCCGTCAGCAAGCAATATGCCAAGCCCCTCGCCATCACCGGTTTCTATTACATCGCCTGGAAATACCGGTGCACCGGCATCAACGCTTAGGCGTGTACCATCTGCACGGATAATAACAATTTCACCGCTAAGGGACGATATTTTGCCTATGGCTTCACCCGCCGGTATTTCACCAGCAACCATTCCCGCCGCCTGTGGGCCGGCTAACCTTGCGGCGGTATGGGCAGGAAGCATTAATCCACCATCACCAACCAATGCGGGAGGTGTTTCAAAATCAAAAAAACCTTCAATTGCAACGCTTGCGCCATCGGGGTCGCTCAGAACCAAATCCCCGCCAACACGCGCGAACCCGGCATCGGCCATATTAAACCCATCGGGCAGGCGAACCTCATCGCCAATGGCTTGAACTACCATTGCGTCTTGTGGAAGCGTCATAGACGAAGAACCTGTTTGCACCGACATAGCTATAAACCCCTATTAAAAAACCAAAAAGCGGCAATTTGGGCATGACCTATATATGGTCGTTTGTTATGTCTGGCTCCGGTTGTGATTATAACATATTTTGCCGCCAAATTACATTAATATAACGTGATAATGTAAGCCAAGATGGGTATAAATATATTGGAATTGTTGGTTTTTTTTGCAAAATATTGCACTTACCCCCCTTCCGTTACGACAATCAGCGGGTATTATGTCCGCGAAGGCAAACCGTCTCAGAACTGGAAGATTCCTCTCAAATGATTAGCGTTGAAAATATAGCCCTACACTTTGGCGGCGTTAAGGCGGTTGACGGGGTTAGCCTTGAAATCGGCAAAGGAACCATCACGGGGCTTATCGGCCCGAACGGTGCCGGAAAAACAACCCTGTTTAATATTATCGCCGGCGTGTATGAACCGACATTTGGGCGCATATTGCTTGACGGTGAAGACATCACCCAGCTTAAACCCCACCAACGCTTTGCTAAAGGTCTGCTCAGAACATTCCAAATAGCCCACGAATTTTCCTCCATGACGGTGCGTGAAAACCTGATGATGGTTCCGCCTAATCAGTCGGGTGAAACGTTAATAAATACTTGGTTCAATCGTGCGCAGGTAAAAAGCGAAGAACATATAAATCGGCAAAAAGCAGATGAGGTTCTTGATTTTTTAAATCTTGATCATATCGCCAACGAACAAGCGGGAAACCTTTCGGGTGGACAAAAAAAACTTCTCGAGCTTGGCCGCACAATGATGGTCGATGCCAAGGTGGTTTTGCTTGATGAAGTTGGTGCCGGGGTCAACCGCACACTTTTAAAAAGCATCGGCGAGGCGATTGTGCGCCTTAATAAAGAACGCGGCTATACGTTTTGCATGATCGAACACGACATGGATTTTATTTCCAGCCTATGTAACCCGGTAATAGTTATGGCCGAAGGAAGATTGCTTACCCAAGGAACCGCCGACGAAGTAAAATCAAACGAAGAAGTAATAGAGGCTTATCTTGGCCGGGGTTTGAAAAACAAACCTGAAAGCAGGTCGGCATGAGCTACCTTGTGGCTAACGAAATTCGTGGCGGTTACGGCAGTGTAGATATTTTGCACGGTTGCAACATTTCAGTTGATAAGGGTGAAATAGCGGTGATAGTCGGCCCTAATGGTGCGGGAAAATCCACCGCCATGAAGGCAATGTTTGGTATGCTTTCTTTGCGTGGTGGAAATGTAAAGCTGAACGGAAACGACATTACAAACCTTTCCCCCCAAGACCGGGTAAAGATGGGAATGGCCATGGTTCCGCAAACCAACAATATTTTTACATCCATGACGGTTGAGGAAAATCTTGAAATGGGGGCGTTTTTGCGCCGTGATGACATAAGCAAAACCATGGAACACGTTTATGAACTGTTTCCGGTGTTAGCGGAAAAACGAAACCAAGACGCGGGCGAACTTTCCGGTGGGCAGCGCCAGCAAGTTGCGGTTGGGCGCGCGCTAATGACCCAGCCGCAAGTATTGATGCTGGACGAACCAACCGCCGGTGTTTCGCCCATTGTGATGGATGAGCTTTTTGACCGCATACTAGAAGTAAAAAAAACCGGCATAGCCATATTGATGGTTGAACAAAACGCAAGCCAGGCCCTAAACATTGCCGATACCGGATATGTTTTGGTCGGCGGAACCAATAAATACACCGACAGCGGGGAAAAATTATTAAAAAACCCCGATGTCAGAAAATCATTTTTAGGCGGTTAAGGTGCATGGCTACTGATTTATTAAACGCATTGGTGCTTATTTCCAATTATGTAATTGTTCCGGGCCTTGCCTATGGTTCACAGTTGGCGTTGGGTGCGCTTGGCATTACGCTTATTTACGGCACGTTGCGCTTTGCCAATTTTGCCCACGGTGAAACCATGGCATTTGGGGCGATGATGGCGATACTGTTTACCTGGTGGTTGCAATCAATGGGGATATCAATTCAGCCACTACCCACAGCGCTATTGGCTCTGCCACTGGCAATTGCGGTTACAATAGGTTTTGCCTTGTTTACCGACAGGGCGGTTTACAAATTTTACCGCAAAAAAAGAAGTGTTCCTGCGGTTTTTGTTATCGCCTCTATTGGGGTGATGTTCATGATGAACGGGATAGTTAGATTTATCATCGGGCCCGATGACCGCAATTTTGCCGATGGTGAGCGCTACATAATAATGGCGCGCGATTTTAAAGAAATGACGGGCCTTGATGAAGGTTTAGGAATAAAGCTAAGCCAAGGCATCACGGTGGTTGTAGCGGTAATTTTGGTTGGCGCATTATTTTTATTTTTACAAAAAACCCGTTCCGGCAAAGCCATGCGGGCATTTTCCGATAATGAAGACCTTGCCCTGCTTTCCGGCATTAACCCCGAACGGGTTGTTTTGATTGCATGGATAATAACCGCAACATTGGCGACCATCGCTGGAACGCTTTATGGCTTAGATAAAAGCTTTAAACCTTTTACTTTTTTCCAGCTTTTGTTGCCGCTTTTTGCCGCCGCCATCGTTGGCGGTATCGGCAAACCCATTGGCGCAATTGCCGGTGGGTTTATAATAGCTTTTTCCGAAGTAACAGTTACTTACGCATATAAAAAGTTTCTGACCTACATGGTTCCCGAAGGGATGGAGCCCACCGGACTGGTACAGCTTTTATCAACCGATTATAAATTTGCGGTTTCATTTATTATTCTGGTTGTTGTTTTGCTGGTTCGCCCAACCGGCATAATGAAGGGTAGTTCGGTATGACTGATATAAATAATTCCCTTCGTGCAATTATTTCATTTTTTGTAATAGCGCTATTGTTCGTAGTTGTTGGAACCATGCAGTCATGGTCGGTGGCGCTAACTATTTTTAATCTTGGTCTTATTTCGGCAATAATGGCGCTGGGGGTTAATATTCAGTGGGGTTATGCCGGGCTTTTTAACGTTGGCACCATGGGCTTTGCCGCCCTTGGCGGGGTGGCGGCAGTATTGGTATCGCAACCCCCCGTACCCGAGGCATGGGTCGCCGGCGGTTGGCGGTTGGGTGTTTCGATTGCAATATTCATTGCGGTAATTGCCATGGTAGTGACTGTTTACAAAAAAACCACCAAGGGACTAATACGAAATGCATCAATTACCGCAATCATAATTCCCGGTTATTTTGTTTTCCGTTTCTTTTTTGACCCCGCATCGGCAGCGATTGAATCGGTAAACCCGGCGGTCACCGGTTTTTTAGGCGGTATGGGCTTGCCCATATTATTTTCGTGGATTGTCGGTGGCATATTTGCCGCAGGTGCGGCGTGGTTGGTGGGAAAAGTTTCGCTGGGGTTGCGCTCTGATTATTTGGCAATTGCCACCCTTGGCATTTCTGAAATTATTATCGCCTTTATCAAAAATGAAGATTGGCTAACAAGGGGTGTCAAAAACGTAACCGGACTTGACCGCCCGGTTCCTTACGAAATTGAACTGCAAAAGAACGAAACATTTATTGGTTGGGTAAAATGGCTAAACGAAAGCGCGCTTGAAACCGTTAGCGCAGATAAATACACCGCCCTATTGCACCAAATGGTGATTGAACATTCCGGTATATTTGTAAAACTTTGCTACAGCGGGCTTTTTATTGTGGTCTTGATTGCAATTTTAATGCTTAGCGTTAAAGCGCTGGATTCACCTTGGGGGCGGATGATGCGCGCTATTCGCGATAACGAAGTCGCCGCCGGCGCCATGGGGAAAAACGTAACCGGAAGGCACCTGCAGGTTTTTGTTCTTGGTTCCGCCGTGGTTGGCATAGCTGGTGCCATGCTTGTAACATTAGACGGGCAGTTAACGCCCGGAACATACCATCCGCTACGTTATACATTTTTGATATGGGTAATGGTTATTGTCGGCGGATCGGGCAATAACTTAGGATCCGTGCTGGGCGGGTTCTTAATATGGCTGGTGTGGATTGAGGCCGAACCGGTGGGCGTATGGGCCATGGATCAATTGACCAGCTGGATGGACGGTTCCAGCCCGATACGCCTGCATTTGATGGAAACCGCGCAACATATGCGGGTCTTCATTATGGGGCTGGTTTTGTTGCTGGTCATGCGCTTTCACCCCGAAGGGCTGTTGCCCGAAGTGGTTAAACGCGAAGAAGGACAATAGATTAAAAAAACCTATGGATTATTGGCCCTAAGACGATATAGCATACCGTCACAATCGATTGAAAAAGGGGGTAAATCTGAGCTTTTAATGGCTGGGTGCCCCATTAACCCCGGGAGGAAACTATGAAAAAACTTCTACTTACCACAACACTGATTAGCGCCCTGGCATCGGCCAGTGCGGCTATGGCGGGCGATATTAAGGTTGGTGTTATCATCGGCTTTACCGGCCCGATTGAATCTCTCACCCCTGATATGGCGGCTTCTGCTGAACTGGCATTTAAAGAGGCATCAGATTCCGGTATGCTTTTAGGTGGTCAGGCAATCGTTCCGGTGCGCAAGGATTCAACCTGTGTTGACGCCGCTGCTGCAACTGCAAACGCTGAAAACCTTATTACTTCGGAAAATGTTGCCGCTATTTATGGTGCTGACTGTTCCGGTGTAACCGGTGCCATCGCCAACAACGTTGCCGTTCCCAATGGTGTTGTTATGGTTTCACCGTCCGCCACATCGCCCGGTCTTTCAACACTTGATGACAAGGGATATTTTTTCCGCACCGCCCCATCTGATGCGCGCCAAGGTGAAGTTATCGCCGACGTATTAAAAAGCCGCGGCATAACCGACGTTGCCGTTACCTACACCAACAACGATTATGGTAAAGGCTTGGCCGATTCATTCGCAACCGCATTTGGCAAAAACGGCGGCAAGGTTTCAATTTCCGCTTCCCATGAAGATGGCAAAGCTGATTATTCTGCCGAAGTTGGCGCATTGGCCGCAACCGGATCAAAACACCTAGCGGTGTTTGGCTACCTTGATCAAGGCGGCAAAGGCATCATTCAGGCATCAATCGATTCTGGCGCTTTTGATAACTTTATCCTTGGCGACGGCATGATCGGTGACAGCTTGACCGATAACTTTGGCTCAAGCCTTAATGGTTCCATCGGTACCGTTGCCGGTGGGCAATCAGAAGGTGCCATGACATTTGGTGCGATGGCCGACAAAGCCGGCATCAAAAAAGATGGTCCTTATGTTGGTGAATCTTATGATGCTGGCGCATTGATAGCACTATCAATGCAGGCATCTGGCGCGCCAACCCGTGGCGGCATTCAGAAAAACATGATGAAAGTTGCCAATGCACCGGGAACAAAAATCATGCCGGGTGAAATTGCCAAAGGCTTGAAAATTCTGGCCGAAGGCGGCGACATTGATTATGTCGGTGCCACCAATGTTGAATTCAACCCAGTGGGTGAGG
>JAOULV010000398.1 GCA_029881835.1 Rhodospirillaceae bacterium | reverse complement strand
TATGTCCAGCGCACACAAGCTTCCGCTTCCAGCCATGACGTTGGCGCCAATTGCGCCATATATCATTGGCGCGGTTGGGGCTGGGCTGGGCCTATGGTTTAAGCGAACAAGGGTATTTTTGTTTGCGGCAATGATATCAGGCGTGCATTGGGTAATTAGTTCGTTTCCGCTTGGCGCAAATGAAACTAATTTATACATAATTTTCGCAGCCCTTGCGGTGCTTTTTCCCATAAATGCAATCGCCCTAGCGTTCATGCGTGAATGTTCGCTGTTTTCCATAAGCGTGCTTTCGCGAATTTTGTTTGTGGCCGCGCAAGCATCACTAATGGCGGTTTTGATTGAGGCAAGCGCCGGGGCAAGGCAAATCGCAAACACAATTTTGCATTATCGCCCATTTGATAAAGCCATTGATTATTGGACCACGTTACCGCAACCGGCAATTATTTTGTTTGCAATTGCGACCTCGGTTTTTATCGCCCGCGCAATTTATACCCGCTCGGCCATTGATGGTGGGCTTGCTGGTGCGGTTATAGCCACAGCCATGGCAATGCATAGCGCCATGAACGCAGAAATATCGTCAATTATTATTACCCTTGGGCAAATGGTAATTGTAATTTCTGTTGTGCAAGACACATACCGCATGGCGTTTATTGATGAACTTACCTCACTGCCGGCACGGCGTGCCTTGATGATGGATATGAGCGCACAAGGAAACAACTATGCCGTTGCCATGCTAGATGTCGACCATTTCAAAAAATTCAACGATACCTATGGCCATGATGTTGGTGATCAGGTGTTAAAACTTGTTGCCAGCCGCATGATGCAGGTTCGTGGTGGGGGCAAAGCATACCGTTATGGTGGCGAAGAATTTACAATATTATTTCCGGGAAAATCTATTGATCACGCGCTGGTTCATCTAGAATCCGTGCGCAAAACAATTGCCGAAAGCAAGTTTCGCTTGCGCGGCGATGATCGACCCAAAACAAAACCGGATAGCAAAAAAAATAAAACAAAAAAACCCGATAACGAAATGGTCAGCGTAACTATCTCCATTGGTGCCGCCGAACGCAGCGATGGTAACAGCCCGGAACAAACACTAAAATTGGCGGACGAGGCCCTTTATCGGGCAAAAGACGCCGGGCGCAATCGGGTTTCGCGGTAGGGCGCGTCCGCTGGTTCGCGCTAAATGGCGCCGTCCGCTGGTTCGCGCTAAAGGGCGCGCCCCCACCCAATATATAGCCTTTATTTATGCCCATATTTATACCCCTTATGGGGGTGGAATACTTGTCGGTTGATGGCTATTATTGCCTTATAGTCATTTTAGTATTTTCATAATATGGCTAACGGGGCGCCACACGAAAATAGATAAAAGGTTAAAGTAAAATGACAGATACCGCTGGCGCAGGACTGACCCCGCCAAAAGAAATTGCCAAGGTCATGAACAGTGGCGAGGTCCTCTATTGGTTTGACCATCCTAGCCCATTTGCGATTTTTCAAACCAAGCTCAAATCTTTTATGATGGCGTTCCCATTTTTTATATTGGCGTTTGTTTGGTTTAATGTCTTTATGAAGCCAGACATGCCGCCTTATATGGGGGTGATCGGCTGGATATTTGCGGCCTTTGGTGCATGGCAGCTTTTGGTGCCTGCCT
>JAOULV010000397.1 GCA_029881835.1 Rhodospirillaceae bacterium | reverse complement strand
TTTTTATGGAAATCATCGGCCAGACTGGCGGCCTTGTTCAAATCGTTCTCAAGGGCGGGGTCATCTGGCCCGCCGTAAAGATCGGCAAGGTTCCATCGGGGGAGATTTTCAACCACCGTATCTGTAGATGACGCCATTATTGTTTATTCCTTCTTGATCGATGTGTATTGAGAGGAATAGTGATTTAGAGCAAAAATTACAATTACAAATATTAGCCAAAGGCTTAATTTAAGGGGGGTACACTGTTATGGACGTAAGGGAATTGCCAAACATCGTAGATATGTTTTTTATCCAAGTGGAAAACAAGGGTGAAAGACCGTTTCTATGGGACAAGGTAAATGACAAATACACCCCCACAACCTGGCGCGAAGCCGCCGCAACCGTAACTTCGTTGGCGCGTGGCCTTAGGGCAATGGGCGTTAAAAACGGCGAGCGGGTTGTTATTGTATCTGAAAATCGCCCCGAATGGGGTTTGGCCGAACTTGCCATTATCGCCGCCGGCGGAATTGCGGTACCGGCCTACACCACCAACACGGTTGATGACCATTTGCATATTGTCGAAGACAGCGAAGCATTGGGGATGATTGTTTCAACTGCCAAGCTGGCCGAACGTGCGCTATCTGCCGCCCACCTTTCCGAAGGCACAAGGTTTGCCATTACCATGGAACAGGTCGATATAAAACAAAGCCTAGACGTTGAAGTAATGACATGGGATAGCGCCATAAAACGTGGGCAAAACGAACATCTAAACGTAATTGAAGAAATAAAAAATATTAAGCGCACCGATACCGCGTGCATCATTTATACATCCGGCACCGGCGGAACGCCAAAAGGCGTGATGCTAAGCCACGGTGCCCTATTGCACAATTGTAATGGCGCACAGTTTGTGATTAACGACCTCGGACTTGAAAATAATGTGTTTCTTAGCTTCCTGCCGCTATCGCATTCATACGAACATATTGGCGGATTGCATTTCCCCATATCTATCGGAGCGGAAATTTATTACGCCGAAGGCATAGAAGCATTGGGCAAAAACATGGGCGAAGCCCACCCGACCATTATGACCGCGGTGCCACGCCTGTATGAAAGCATGCATGCGCGCATTATGCGCGGCATCGAACAACAAGGCGGATTAAAAGAAAAGCTTTTCAGAAAAACCATCGAGCTTGGGACCAAACTTTACCACGACCCAAATAGCCTGAGCCTTGGCGAGCGCGCGTTAAACGCGCTGTTGGATAAACTGGTTCGCAGCAAAGTAAAGGCACGTTTCGGCGGCAGGCTAAAAGCGCTTATTTCCGGTGGTGCGCCGCTTAATCCGGAAATCGGTATTTTCTTTCACGCCCTTGGGGTAACTATTTTACAAGGCTATGGGCAAACCGAATCCGCCCCGCTTATCAGCGCCAACCTGCCGGTTAAAATAAAAATGCATACCGTTGGCCCCGCCGTACCCGATACCGAGGTGCGCATAGCCGAAGACGGCGAAATACTGGCTCGTGGTGAATTGCTGATGAACGGTTACTGGAAAAACGAAGAAGCCACCAACAAAGCCATTATTAATGGCTGGCTGCATACCGGTGATATCGGGGTCATTGATGAAGATGGCTACATCCAAATCACCGATCGCAAAAAAGATATCATCGTTAATTCCGGTGGC
>JAOULV010000396.1 GCA_029881835.1 Rhodospirillaceae bacterium | reverse complement strand
CTAGCGCAAACTGGATAGGTAAGGTTTGGCCGGCGGAAAACTTTACCGCCCTTGCAACGAGCCTTGTGAGCGATGGTGGAATTATTCCCGGCGCGCGTATTGCCGTATTTGCTCACGAAAGTGAACGCGATATGGCCGCCCCGGTAATTGATGCGCTTATCGCCGAGGGCAGGGATGTAATAGACCTTGTCGGTACCCATCATTTGTTGTTGGTTTATGCCTGCTTAAGAAGGTGCACTTTTTTTGTTGGTAACGATTCCGGCCTTATGCACATGGCCGCTGCGGCAGGCATTCCGACCCTGGGGCTTTTTGGCCCTTCGCGTGAAGATCATTACGCCCCATGGGGAAACAAATGTGCATCTGTGCGCACAGATCTTGATTATAATGATATATTTCCCCCTAACTATAATCATGTAACCACAGATAGCCTTATGGGCACACTTGATGTTAACAAGGTTGAACAAGCGGTGCGTAGCCTATGGCTCAAACAGTAATAATACAAAACAAACGGATTATTTTTTAAATGAATAATGCAGTTTCAGGTAATGCAAAAAAGACACTTTCGGCCCTTGTCGTGGCGCACAATGAAGAAGCCCAGCTTGGCGAATGCCTGAACACGCTTAAATTTGCCGATGAAATAGTTGTTGTTCTTGATAAATGTAGCGATGGTTCAAAAGCTATAGCTGAACAATTCACCAATAAACTTATTGAAGGTAGCTGGGAGCTGGAAGGCCCGCGTCGAAATGCCGGAATCGAAGCCTGCTCAAGCGATTGGATATTTGAAGTCGATGCTGACGAGCGCGTAAGCGATGAATTGGCCAAAGAAATAGTTTCGGCAATACAAAATGCCCCATTTGGATATTTTCTCGTTCCTTATGACAACTACATTGGAAAAACTCTGGTACGTTATGGCTGGGGGGCATCGTGGGGCGTAAGTGCTACCGCGCGCGTATTTGCCCGCGGGGCAAAAAAATGGGGCGATAAGCGCATACATCCGCCCGTAGAACTAAAAGGTGAAAAAATGTGGCTGAAGTCACCCATGGTTCACATGGTTGATAGCGATATTTCAGATATGATCAAACGACTTGATAGGTACACTACGGCGCGCGCGGCAGATATGCGCGACAGTGGCGAAATTGGCAGCCTTGCTAACAACATCAGGCGCCTATTTTCGCGTTTTTTCAAATGCTATATCGGGCGTAAAGGTTACCGCGAAGGTTATTGGGGGTTCCTAATTGCGTTGATGGCGGGACTTTTTCCACTGCTCTCATACTTAAAAGCGAGGCTTGAAGACAAATGAGCGCAATGCGCATTATGCAGGCCATGGCGGGTGCGGAATTTGGCGGCGCCGAAGCATTTTTCACTCGCCTGGTAACCGGGCTTGCGAAATCTGGCATTGATCAGCGCGTTCTGATTCGCCCCAACAAAGGTCGCGAACAAGCGCTTAAAAAAGTTGGTATTGAACCTGTGCTTCTAAGGTTTGGCGGCAGGTTTGATTTATTGACCCCGTTGGCCATTCGCAACCAATTGCGTGATTACCGGCCCAATATAGTTTTAACCTGGATGAACCGGGCCACAGCAAAAATGCCCAAGAAAAAATTGGCCGATGTTGATTATGTTCATGTTGCCAGACTTGGCGGATATTACGACCTGAAAT
>JAOULV010000395.1 GCA_029881835.1 Rhodospirillaceae bacterium | reverse complement strand
AACGCGAACCGCAACGGTGTCAAGGCCCGCTGAAACAAGCAACGATAAAGGTGACGAAGCACCGCGCTTTAACACCATGGTCAGCGGCCCGGGCCAGAATTTTTGCGCCAGCTTTTGTGCCGTTGGGGTAAACTCCACCAATAGTGCGGCCTGACCGGCATCTTTTACATGCACGATTAGCGGATTAAACGTGGGTCGGGATTTGGCTTCAAATATTTTGGCAACCGCGTTATCACTGGTGGCGTCAGCCCCAAGGCCGTATACGGTTTCGGTTGGAAACGCCACCAGCCCACCATTTTTAATTGCGCTTGCGGCCATGTCTATGGTTTCGGGCGAAACATCAAGCAGGCGGGGTTCGTTGCCTTGGTTATTTGTCACGGTCTGTCTTTCGATTGTTGTAACGTGTTTATAGTTTTTTTTGGGTTTTACGCCTTATGCGAAGCGTAGTCAAAGCGCCAAAGTACAAGCGTCTATTGTTTTCCGTAAGCCACAAAATGCGGGTTTTCAAAACCGGGCTTGCCGTAAAAAATATCTTTTCCGTTCAGGTCCTTAACGCTACCACCGGCGGCACTTAACACCGCGTGTCCGGCGGCGGTATCCCATTCCATGGTCCGTCCCATGCGCGGATATATATCGGCATCACCCGATGCCACAAGGCAAAATTTAAGCGAACTACCGGCGCTTATTTCCATGGCTATATCATAGCTTTCAAGAAAACCATCAACTTCGGGGCTTTTGTGGCTACGGCTTACCAGTGCGCTTAATCCTTTTTCTGGCATTTGCCGACAATTGATTTGTTTTAAACCTTTTCCATCTATGTCCGCCGCCGCCCCATGTGGACTACCGACATAAATTTTTCCCTTGGCCGGCGCATAAACAAAACCAAGGACCGGACGGGCGCCATCAATCAAGGCTATGTTGACAGTAAATTCGCCGTTTCTATTTATGAATTCTTTGGTTCCATCAAGCGGGTCAACCAGCCAAAATGTTGAACCGACCTCGGTCGGGGCAAGACCTTCGGAATATGCCTCTTCACCGACAATCGGGTATGGCGTTCTGATTTCATTTTTTAACGCAGTTATAATTATTTCTTCGGCAATTTTATCTGCCTTGGTGACGGGCGAGGCATCATCTTTGGCGGTAATTTCAAAATCCGTATTATAAACATCCATTATGGCTTTACCTGCACGAACGGTGATTTCGTGCAATTGATCCAAAAGAGATAGCGGTATATTTGCCGTCATTTATCCTCACAAAACAGAATCCATTGTATAAAAATAAGAATATTTTATTTTTTAACCATAGGCCACCCCGTCACGCCATCCGCCTAAAAATCCACGCAAACGTCATAATGGCTTTATTTCATTCCAGTCTGATTTTATATCCTCAACAATAAATCGCTGCGCCTTAAAGTTAGGGGAAAAATGCGCCTTTCCCATTCCTGCTTTTTGTTTTAGGTGGGAAAGAAAATCTTTCGGATCGGGCAACTGCTCCCACACCTGGGGCAAAAAAAGTGCACGCATTTGGCCGTCTTCTATTATCAACCCATCCACACCGGGGCGAAGCGATGACAGCAATTGTTCTTCGCTTTTAAAATTAATAGTGCTGGTCGGGCTAAGAACAGAAATTGAAAGGCGCAATCCATCAACTTCATTTTTATTT
>JAOULV010000082.1 GCA_029881835.1 Rhodospirillaceae bacterium | reverse complement strand
CAGCGCCGGCGCCGGCGCCGGCGAAGCCTGATGATGATCAAATCGGATTTGGCGGCGATGAAGACATCCCCGATATGCCCAGAAATGCGCGTGACCTAGAGGCGGTTTATGATATTCCGGTTCAGGTTTCAGCCGTGCTGGGCAAGGCCACAATGCAGGTAAGCCAACTGTTGAAACTGGGGCGCGGTGCGGTGGTGGAACTAGACCGCAAGGTTGGTGAGGCCATTGATATTTACGTCAACAACCGGCTTGTCGCACGCGGCGAAGTGGTGGTGGTCGAAGACCGCCTAGGTATAACCATGACCGAAATAATCAAGACTGACCGAGGCTGATATAATTTTGGGGCTATATTTTAAGAAAAGCAGGAAGGACTTGATTGATGGCTGAAGCAGGGGGAATTCAGATAAGCCGGGCAAAAACCGCACTTGATCTGGCAACCGTTATAGGTTTGGTCGCTGGTTTCGGGCTTATAGTTTCGGCTATAGTTATAGGCGGCTCACCAGAATCTTTTATTAATATTCCATCGGTTCTTATTGTGATTGGCGGAACTTTTTCCGTTACCACTATGTGTTTTTCACTTTCTGAAATGATGCGCGCGATGAAGGTTGTCATGAAAACCATATCGCACACCTCGCGCGATTCATCCGAAGCAGCGATTCAGGTTCTAAAAATTGCCGAACTTGCGCGCCGCCAAGGTGTGTTATCGCTACAAGGCGTGACCGAACAATTGAAATCTGAACCTTTGTTGTACAAGGGAATATCAATGGTCGTTGACGGCACGCCGGGCGAAGAAGTTGAAGGAATTTTACGCAAAGATATGTATTCAACCACCCAGCGCCACATTTCAAGCGCTGGAATATTGCGCAAGGCGGCTGAATTTGCCCCGGCAATGGGCCTTATCGGTACGTTGATCGGCTTGGTACAGATGCTAGGCAACCTTGATGATCCGTCCACCATTGGCCCATCGATGGCGGTTGCTTTGCTTACTACTTTTTATGGTGCTGTTTTGGCGAACATGGTTTTTGCCCCAATGGCGGCAAAGCTTGAAAGAAATTCCGCCGAAGAAGCAATGGTAAACAATATTTATGTCATGGGCGCATCGTCTATCGGGCGACAAGAAAACCCACGCCGTCTGGAAATGATGCTCAATTCAGTCCTTCCGCCATCCAAGCGGGTTCAGTATTTCGACTAGGGAAAATATAAATTATGCGACTTCTTATCATTGGAACCCTTGAAGGACAGGTTGGCGCGGCCAGCCAGATCGCGCTTAAGCAAGGCGCAAAAGTCCAACACGTTGACAATGTGGATGCGGGCCTAGACCACCTACGTGCCGGGCGCGGGGCAGATTTAATATTGGTTGATGTGATGTTGGATGTTGGCACGCTTATAACCAGCCTTGAATCAGAACGCATAGCCGTACCGGTTGTGGCCTGTGGTATCGGCAACGACACCAAGGCGGCCGTGCGCGCCATTAAAGCTGGCGCCAAAGAATACATCCCCCTGCCCCCTAATGCCGAACTTATTGGTGCGGTGTTAGCAGCAGTTGCAGAAGAAAACACCGCCTTTATTTACAAAGACAGTCACATGGGCGAGGTTTTAAAGCTGGCCGATCAGATTGCACCGTCCGATGCATCAATAATGATTACAGGTGCCAGCGGTACCGGCAAAGAATTGATGGCGCGCTATATTCACCTTAAAAGCAAACGCAAAAACGGGCCGTTTGTCGCAATCAACTGTGCCGCCATACCGGAAAACCTGCTTGAATCAGAACTGTTTGGTCACGAAAAAGGCGCCTTTACCGGTGCGATCGCAAGGCGCATAGGCAAGTTTGAGGAATCTGCCGGCGGCACGCTTTTGTTAGATGAAATCAGCGAAATGGACGTGCGCCTGCAGGCCAAACTTCTGCGCGCCATCCAAGAGCGCGAGATTGACCGCGTCGGTGGCAACAAGCCGGTTAAAATAGATGTCAGAATTTTAGCGACATCCAACCGCAACATGGAAGAAGAAGTTGCCAAAGGAACATTTCGCGAAGACCTTTATTTCCGCCTCAATGTAATTAGCATTGAGATCCCCTCTCTTGCCAAACGACCCGATGATATAGTCGCGCTTGCGCGCCATTTTGCCGCAAAATATTCAGAAGCAAACGCCATAGCGGCCAAACCATTGGCCCAATCGGCAATTGATAAAATGCTGGGTTATGCCTGGCCGGGCAATGTGCGTGAACTGGAAAACGTTATGCACCGCGCCGTCTTGCTTGCCACTGGTGATGAAATTAATGACGCCGCAATTTTGGCCGGTGACGCTCAGGCGGGTGTCGGGCGGGCCAAACAGCCCTCAGGCGCAAGCGGTGAAAATGAAGGCGGCAACAATGGGGCTGATCTTGTTGGCAGATCGGTGGCAGAGGTTGAGCGCGACCTGATCATCAACACACTAAATCACTGCCTTGGCAACAGAACGCACGCCGCAAACATACTTGGGATTTCAATTCGTACCCTAAGAAACAAATTGAAGCTCTATTCGCAAGAAGGTTTCTCGGTACCGGGACCCGGTAGCGATGGCGAGCATTCTATCGCTTAAAAAAATAATAATGGTTCAACGCTTGTATGAACCTTTGGAAAACGGTCAATAAATAATGGCAGAAGAAAGCACCTCAACAGCGGTTACCACCACAGCGCAAGGTGCTGCCGCGCAGGCGTTCTTGTTAAAGATTGCAAAGCGTGGCGACATTATAATGGCGCTTGGCGTCGTCTGTATTTTGGTGGTTTTAATCCTGCCGCTACCTAAATGGCTTTTGGATATTAGCCTTGCCTTTTCCATTACGGTTTCCGTTCTTATTCTTATGACTTCGCTTTTCATTGAAAAGCCGTTGCAATTTAATACCTTTCCAACCGTTTTGTTGCTGGCAACCATGATAAGGCTGGCGCTTAACCTTGCTTCTACCAGGCTAATTCTGGCCGATGGTCACATGGGAACAGGTGCCGCGGGCCGGGTTATCGAAGCCTTTGGCGGGTTCGTGATGAGCGGCAATTTCGTTATTGGTATTATCGTTTTTGCCATTTTGGTTATCGTTAACTTTGTCGTAATTACCAAAGGTTCCGGGCGTATCGCCGAAGTTTCCGCAAGGTTTACCCTAGATGCCATGCCGGGCAAACAAATGGCGATTGATGCCGATTTATCCACCGGCCTTATAACCGAAGACGAAGCCCGGGCACGACGCAAAGAACTGGAAGATGAAAGCAACTTTTTTGGTTCGATGGACGGTGCGGCCAAATTTGTTCGCGGTGATGCCATTGCCGGTCTGCTTATTACATTTATCAACGTAATCGGCGGAATGATTATTGGTGTTGCCCAACACGATATGAGCTTTGCCGAAGCCGCCAATAATTACACCGCATTAACGGTTGGTGACGGTCTGGTAACACAAATACCGGCGTTAGTGGTTTCCACATCGGCCGGTATGATGGTTACCAAGGCAGGCGTTACGGGTGCCACTGAAAAAGCGGTGTTCAGGCAACTTGGCGGTCAACCCCGCGCCATGGCGGTTAGTTCGTTTTTGCTGTTTTCCTTGGCATTGTTGCCGGGCATTCCAATGTTGCCATTTGTTGTTCTGGCATTACTGACTGGCGGCACCGCATATGCGGTTAACAGGTCACAAGAAATTGTTCTAACAAAAGAACGCGAAGCCAAAAAAGAGGCGGAAGTAGCCGAAGAAGAAGCGGTACCGGAAGAGCCCATAGCAACGGCGCTGAAGATAGACATGTTGCGCCTTGAGCTTGGTTACGGCCTGTTGTCGCTAATTAATAACCCGAACGAAGGCAAGCGCTTAACCGATCAGATTAAGTCACTACGCAGACAAATTGCATCTGATATGGGCTTTGTTATGCCGTCGGTGCGCATCCAAGATAACATGCAGTTAGAACCGAACACCTACATAATCAGGACCAAAGAAATTGAAACCGGGCGTGGTGAATTGCGGCCCAACATGTTGTTGGTGATGGACCCTAGGGGCGAAGAAATTACCCTTCCCGGTGAAGCAACCAAGGAACCGACATTTGGCCTGCCTGCCATGTGGATAGATAAACAAAACCGCGAAGAAGCGTTATTCAGGGGCTATACCGTGGTTGACCCGGCAACGGTTATTACCACACACATTACAGAATCAATCAAAGACAACATGCCCGAGCTTCTGTCATATGCGGAAACCAAAAAACTTATTGATGAAATGAGCGATGAACAGAAAAAACTTTCCGAAGACCTTATCCCAACACAAATTTCACTGGGTGGGGTGCAGCGTGTTTTACAGAACCTTCTGGCCGAGCGCATATCAATTCGTGACTTGCCGACTATCCTTGAGGGAATATCCGAAGCCTGTGGCATGACCAGAAACGTAACATTAATTACCGAACATGTGCGTGCCCGTCTGGCCCGGCAAATCAGCGATATGAACACCAACGAAAACGGCTTGATTGTATTGCTGTCGTTATCGCCGGAATGGGAACAAGCCTTTGCCGAAGCCCTTGTCGGAACCGGTGATGACCGCCAGCTTTCTTTGCCGCCAAGCAAGCTGCAAGATTTTATTGCCCAATTGCGTAACGGTTATGAACGCCAAGCCATGATGGGCGAAACCCCGGTTCTGTTAACCAGCCCCGGGGTCAGGCCGTATGTGCGCTCAATCATTGAACGTTTCCGCCCCAGCACAATCGTGATGAGCCAAAACGAAATACATCCTAAAGCTCGCATTAAAACCGTTGGTCAGGTATAAGGTGTCTTAAACATCATGACATCAAAAATGCCCCCGAGCCCATCCCATCGATCCAAGGGAAAAAACATAGTAGCAATTGCTTCGGGCAAAGGCGGGGTCGGTAAAACATGGCTGGCGATTACCCTTGCCCATGCCATAACCAACAAAGAACGCAAAGTTCTGTTGTTTGATGGCGACCTTGGCCTTGCAAATCTGGATATCCAGCTAGGGCTTATGCCCAAGCAAGACCTTGGCTCGGTCGTGGCAGGCCGGCTAACGCTTAATCAGGCGGTTATACCTTTTCCTGCGGGCGGGTTTGATATTATTGCCGGGCGTTCGGGTTCGGGCGGGCTGGCGAATGTTCCGCCATCACGCCTGCAAATGCTAAGTGAAGATCTGACCCTTTTGGCGCAGGCCTATGACCATATAATTATTGACCTTGGTGCCGGGGTTGAAAGAACCGTGCGCCAACTGACCGCCAATGTCGGAACGGTGATTGTGGTGGCAACCGATGAGCCGACATCGCTAACCGATGCCTATGCCTTCATCAAGGTAACGCACATGGAAAGGCCGCACCTAAATATTAGGATTGTTATTAATGCGGCCAATTCCAACCGCGAAGGCGAGCGCACCTACAACACCTTGCTTAAAGCATGCGAAGGATTTTTAAAAATTTCCCCACCGCTATTGGGCGTAATCAGGCGCGATGACAAAGTTCGCGAAGCCATAAAAAGCCAGACACCGTTGTTGACCCGTTATCCCAATTCCGAGGCCGCACAAGATGTGGAAAGTATTGCCAAAATCTTGTTAAAATAGGTTTTGCCGATAACATAAATTGAGGGGGCCATGACCACCGTTTCGCCGCCACCGCCACCGCCACCACCTTCGGGTGGGTCAAACCCCGCCAACACGGCAACACTGGTTACGCCGTCGGCCGAGATTGCAAACCTTGCGCGTGGAACAAACATTGAAGGTGTGGTTTTGGCAACGCTTGGAAAAAACCAATTGCAGGTGCAAACCGTATACGGAACCATTGTTTTACAAACTGCGGTCAAAATTCCGCTTAATTCGATTATTACGCTTACGCTTAGCCAGCTACAGCCCCAACCCATTTTGCAAGTTAGCGGGATTAATGGCGTGCCCCTTCCGAATAGTAGCGCTTTTCAATCTGCCAACCCTGTATCAACGCAGGCACAAGCATCAAACCCGAACGCTTCGCCCACCCCATCAGGCCAAGCGCCGACATTAAGCGTTGGCGTGTCAACATCGGCGACACTGGTGCGCCCGGCAACGGCCATCATCCAACCGGCATCCACCAACGCTGGGGCAACTGGGGCCACGCCAAGCGCATCATCCGTGCCCGCCACGACCAATGCAGCCACCCAACAAGCATCAAACATAAGCACGCAAGGTCAAGGTTCGGGGCAATCTCAGACGCAATCAACAGGCCTGCCCGGCAAGGCCGCCCCCACAAATACACCTGGGCAGCCTGTAGCCGGACAAACATCACCCCAAGGCCAAGCCGGTACGCTAAAGGCCCCTATCCCATCTGCCCCCGGCGCAAGCGGGTTGATAAAACCAGACGCATTATCGGCCACCCCCAGAGGAACGCCAAACCCGGGCGCTAGCGGCCAGGGTGCTTCCCAACAAGTGCCCGGTGGCAATACAGGCGGTGTTTCCGTACCAAGCGGCAGCAAGTTTTCTGCCAACGTTATAAAGATAGAAGCCCCCACGGGCGGTTCATTGACCCCCAGCGCCGGGCCCAGCGGTGCGGTTTTAACCCTTGCCCGCGGAACAATAATGAGCGGAGTAGTTACCGGAACAACGCAGTCGGGTCAGCCAATAATCCAGCTTCCTTCGGCCACCATTGCCTTGGACGTAAAA
>JAOULV010000393.1 GCA_029881835.1 Rhodospirillaceae bacterium | reverse complement strand
TGTCGTATATAACGCCTAATCCGTCCGCGGCTTCGCCCTTTATTATAAAACCGTTTAGGGAATCAAAACTGCCAAGGGATCCCTGGCTCATGGCCCCGCCCTTTGGTGCGGCTGGGTTTACATAATCAAAATGTTTGAAACCTGATTGGTATTTAGGTTCGCCATGCATGGCGATGGCATGAACGCGCTTTATTTCGCCAGCATTGGTGAATTGTGGTTGCAAACAACCAATACCAAAAGCCAGTAAAAGCATGGCGTAAAAAAAAGATGATTTGAAATTAATTTCCAAGTTTTTCAAGTGCCGCCCCATGAACATTTTTGCTTCCCGCCGCCACGACCCGACCATCGGAATTTATATCAAGCGATTTTCCTTGCCAGTCGGTCATAATGCCGCCGGCGCCAATCACGACCGGGGCCAACGCCATAAAATCATACGTGCCAAGCGATGCTTCGCAGACCAAATCAACATGGCCCGATGCCAACAAACCATAGGCATAACAATCTGCGCCATAATTTGTGC
Source organism: Rhodospirillaceae bacterium (assembly GCA_029881835.1). GTDB lineage: Bacteria > Pseudomonadota > Alphaproteobacteria > Rhodospirillales > Magnetovibrionaceae > DAOVVL01. The sequence goes on along the minus strand of JAOULV010000393.1, from coordinate 1,148 downwards.
GCTTTACTGCGGTTGATAAATTTTCAAATGATTTTTTATTTTCGCCAATAAACATGTCGGGCGTGGTGGCATAAAGCCATGCATCATTAAGGTTCGCACATTCACGAACCTTTACCGCCTTGCCGTTCATGGTGGTGGGCGTGCCTTCGGCCCCCAGCCAGCGCTCGTTCATGGCGGGCGCATCGATTGCACCAAATACAGGTTTACCGCCACGGGCCAATGCCACCAGTGTACCAAACAATGGCTTGCCGGTAACAAAGCCTGCGGTGCCGTCAATCGGGTCCAATACCCAGACCCATTCGGCATCAATATTTTCCGGGCCGAATTCTTCACCCAAGATACCGTGGTCGGGGAATTCAGCGTTTATCATTTCACGGATAATACGCTCGGCCTCGCGATCAGCGATTGTTACGGGTGATGCATCTGCCTTTGTATCAATGTTTATGCCGGTGCGAAAATTTCCAAGCGTTACTTCACGGGCTTTGTCCATTGCGCGCACAGCAAGATCAATAAATTCTTTTTGCACACCCATTGTTCAACTTGCCCCCGAATTTGCCTGTAATTTCATTATTATTTGGAAAGTGTTTTCAGGTAAGCAACGATATCATCGCGCTGGTCTTCTTTTTTGACACCAGAAAATGTCATCTTGGTATCTGGAACCATTACCCGTGGTCCGGCGATAAAAGTGTTTAATTCACTTTCTGTCCATGTGCCGCCAAGCTTTTCCAGCGCTGATGAATAGCGATAGCCATCAATGGATGCTTTTGCTCGCCCGACAACCCCAAACAGGTTTGGTCCGGTGCGGTTTTGTCCATCTTCGCTTATGGGGTGGCAGCCCATACATTTTCTGCGAAAAGTATCAGCGCCCATCTCGGCATTTCCTGAACTGCTGGCGACCATGGTTTTTTCTGTCGCTGGTGCGGTTTCCGTTGTGGCCTCTAGAGGTGTCTCGGACTGGGACGGCGCATTTTCAGGCGCAGCTGTAGCTACTTCAGCCTTCTCTTCGGGCTGAACTGCCTCTGCCTTATCGTTGCTAGGTGCACTTGGTTCAACACTGCTTTCAACGCTGGGTTGGCCGACCAGAACATTGCCGGCAACATTTATGAATAACAAAACAGCCGCAGCAAAAATAATTGAACCGATAACGT
>JAOULV010000394.1 GCA_029881835.1 Rhodospirillaceae bacterium | reverse complement strand
ATACCAAAACAAAGGTAACAATGTAATTGCCGCTAATGATACACGAACAAGCACAACGGTTAACGGCGGCAACTCTTTAACGGCAACACCGGCAAAGAAGAAAGCGCCACCCCATAAAACCGAAAGCATTATTAGCAAGCCCCAGTCTTGGCTATCCATTATTTTCGATGCTTTCACGTCCGGTTTCCTTGTAACCAACAGCTTTATTTGGAAATTATTATCATGCGGGCGATCTTGCCACCCGATTCATGCTCAGACAGGCTTCAGTTTTGCTGTAGCAGATTCTTCAATTAGCGCCCTAAGGATGTCATGACGGCTTATTTGCCCAACCAATTTACCGTCTTGCACTACCGGAAAGCGGCGAAAATGGCTTTTGATAAAATATTCAGCCGCCTCAACCAAATCGGTATCGGCGTTAAGCGTTTCAACATTTTTGCTCATGTATTCACGCACCTGCCCACCATGGTCATGGTGATAGCCGGTGCTAAAAACAATTTTAAGGCAATCTTTTTTTGAAAGCACGCCGACAAGATTGCCATCCGTATCAAGCACCGGGGCTCCGGAAAAGCGCTTTTCCAACAACAGATGAATTGCCTTGTGGATGCTGGTTTCAGGGGTGAAGGTCAGCAATTTTGTGGCCATTATATCGCCGATGGTGCGTGTCATGATTTATCCCCTTCGGTTTTAATAAAATCATCATTGGTGCAGGTCGGGCAATTTTTAACCAGTGCATTGCCACCGCACGAACCCTTAAGCGGTGTACGCCCTTTTAAAACGCCTACGGCAATGCCAAGCATGACCAGTATAAAAATAACCAATGAAAATAAAAAAACGTTCATGTGCCGGGTCCTTTGCTAAAATTCAAAACCTCAACCTCGTGCATGGTGGTGCCATCAAAATCTCGCACTAAAAATAGCGCGCTGGCATCAAATTGTTTTAACATTTCTGTTGCCCGGTCCGGCCCCATTACCAATGCTGCCGTGGCCAGGCCATCTGCCAGCATTGCATTTGGTGCTAGCACGCTAACCTGCACAACATTGCCTGCGACCGGTGCTGCGGTTTTAGGGTTAATCACATGGCCATACCGGTGTCCGGCAAAATTATACCCTTCTACCCCATTGCCTGATGTGGCCAGCGCCCGTCCATCCCATTTAATAATGCGCCTAATATTGCCGGCTTGTGGGTTGTCTATACCCATCAACCATTCACGCCCACTGGGGTGGCGGCCGCGGGCGGCAATTTCACCGCCAAGCTCAAGCAGAAAATCAAGCCCTTGAAGCTGTTTACAGATCATGTCCAGCGCATAACCCTTGGCGATGGCGCAAAGGTCAAGGCTAAGACCGGGGCGAGCGGTTTTAAGCCTGTTTTCGCTTATTCTTAGCTCGCCATAATGTCCGGCTGGCCGGGTAGGGCTTATGTTGTTTGCGCCAAAACCAAAACGCCGCCCCATGGGGGCAACCGTCGGGTCAAACGCACCATCGCTATGGCGCGATAATTCAAGGGCGGTGTGAACAACCGATACGGTTTCTTTTGATAATTCAACCCCGTCAGGGGTGGGCGTAGCAGCCAAAGAATTGAAACGAGAAAGTTCGGAATCATCCCTGAATGGCGACATCAGAAAATCAATTCGGCTAACAATATTTTTGATTATGCCTTGGGCAAGGGCGC
>JAOULV010000392.1 GCA_029881835.1 Rhodospirillaceae bacterium | reverse complement strand
ACCCAATTGCACATAAGCCCCGTATGGCCCTTTGCGCATGGTAACGTCTAATCCGGTTTCCGGATCTTGGCCCAGTTCTATTGGTCCGGCGTCAAGTTCGGCCTCGATGCTTCCTTCTACCGCCCCGCCGTCAGCCGCCAGCTGGCGGGTATAGGTGCATTCCGGGTAATCGGAACAGCCAATAAACGCGCCAAAGCGGCCCAGTTTTAATGAAAGCTCGCCGGTTTTGCATTTGGGACATGAACGCGGGTCGGTGCCGTCATTTTTATTCGGGAAAAAGTGCGGGCCCAGAACTTCGTTGAGGTTATCTAAAACATCACGAACGCGAAGCTCTTTTATGCCTTCAACCGAACCGATAAAGGCGCGCCAGAATTCTTCCAAAACCGATTTCCACTTGATATTACCACTGGCAATTTCATCAAGCTTTTCTTCCAAATCGGCGGTGAAGTTATATTCGACGTAGCGTTCAAAAAAACTGGAAAGAAAAGCAATAACCAAACGCCCGCGATCTTCGGGGATAAAGCGCCTTGTTTCAATGCGGACATAGTTTCTGTCTTGTAAAACCGAAATAATGGAAGCGTAAGTTGATGGCCGGCCAATGCCTAACTCTTCTAGCTTTTTAACCAGGCTTGCTTCGGAATATCTGGGCGGTGGCTGGGTAAAGTGCTGATCGGGGTTAACTTCACCCAATTTCATCGCCGCGCCTTGTTTTACGTCAGGCAAAATGCGTTCTTCTTCGTCGCCGCTTTCTTGGCCCGGCTCGTCTTTGCCTTCGTGGTATAATTTATAAAAACCGTCAAACGCGATGATTGACCCGGTTGCGCGCAACACGGTTTGCATTTCGGCGGACGCTACATCAATTGCAACCTGGTCAAGCACGACCGATTCCATTTGGCAGGCAACGGTGCGCTTCCAGATAAGGTCATAAAGTTTTTGCTGGTCTTCATCCAAATACTGGGTAACGTCTTTGGGTCTGCGCGTTACGTCGGTTGGGCGAATGGCTTCGTGTGCTTCTTGGGCATTTTTGGATTTTGATTTGTATTCACGCGGTGCATCGGGCAAATAAGCTTCGCCGTATTGTTCTGCAATCAATTTACGGCACGCAGTTACCGCTTCACCGGCCAGTGTTACCCCATCGGTACGCATATAGGTAATAAGCCCGACCGTTTCCCCGCCAATGTTAACACCCTCATAAAGTTTTTGTGCCACCTGCATGGTTTTGCGGGCGGAAAAATAAAGTTTACGTGCAGCTTCTTGTTGCAGGGTTGATGTGGTGAAAGGTGGCGATGGGTTGCGACGGTTTTTCTTTTTCTCAACCTTGGCAACCGAAAAGGTTTCGTTCTTTATTATGGTTTCGGCACGTTTGGCATCTTTTTCATTGGTCAAATCCATTTTGCCAAGTTTCTTGCCGTCAAGCTGGGTAAGGTTGGTTGAAATCATTACCCCGCCACCGGTATCGAAGCTTGCCCCGATTGACCAATATTCAACCGGATTGAATTTTTCAATTTCGGTTTCGCGTTCCGATATCAGGCGAAGGGCAACCGATTGCACACGTCCGGCCGAACGTGAACCCGGAAGCTTGCGCCACAATACGGGCGAAAGGGTAAAGCCAACCAAATAATCAAGCGCGCGCCGGGCCATGTAGGCATCAACCAGTTCGTGGTCTAATTCGCGC
>JAOULV010000081.1 GCA_029881835.1 Rhodospirillaceae bacterium | reverse complement strand
AGAGTTGGTGTCGCTATTGCCCCGTTTCAGGCGTTTTGCCCTGGGGTTGGCCAGAAACCCAAGCGATGCTGACGATTTGGTGCAAACGGCCATAGAAAAGGCAGTAAGCCGGATTGATCAGTGGGAACCTGGAACCAGACTTGATAGTTGGGTGTTTCGCATTATTCAAACCACCCATATTGACCAGATAAGGGGCAAAAAACGAAACGACAGGTTTCTTGAGGTGGTCGAAAACAATGCCCAACGTTCGCACGATGGCGAACGGGCGGTTGAGGCAAGAAGCTCATTAGATGCGGTGCGCCATGCAATATTCAACCTACCTGAAGAACAGCGTTCGGTGATCATGTTAGTTTCAGTTGAAGGTCTTTCTTACAAGGAAGCAGCAGAAACATTAGGAATACCCATGGGGACACTTACCAGCAGGCTGGTACGAGGCAGAAACGCACTAATGCATATGCTGAGTTCCCCCGAAGGCGATGGATCAAAAAACGCAGATTTTAACAACCCCCACCTAGAGAAAGGTGCCATAAAATGAAAAACGAAACCATGACAATCGATGAAGGCACCCTTATTGCCTATGTTGATGGCGAATTAGACGGCGAAACCGCACGATATATTGAGCAAAGGCTTGAACGTGATGGTGTCGCAAAACAATTTGTTGAGCGCCATCGCGAAATTGCGGCGCTGGCACGCATTGCCTTTAACGATACCATGCACGAAGATGTGCCGACGCACCTTAAAGATGCGGTTACATCGCCCGGCGGCACACATGATGTTGGGGCAATGGGTAGCACAAACGTGATTACCATTCCTAAGCGTTCGACCGCTAAGTGGGGTCGTTATGCTTTGCCAATGGCCGCGGCAGTCGCCGGTTTGCTGATCGGTGCCAGTGGCGGTTATGAGCTTTCCGGGAAAAAACACGAACAAAATCTCAGGCTTGCCGCCCTTACCATTGAGCAAGACAACATTGCCATGGAAAATACCCTCAATCAGGCGCTTGAGGTTAATTTGAATGACGCCCCAATGGCATGGTCAAACCCCATGAGCGGACAAACAGCGTCTTTTACCCCGGTCAACACCTATCAGGATAAAACCGGGCGTTTTTGCCGTGAATACAGAAAAGATTTGGTAGTAAATGGCAAGACCAGCTCTACCTTCGGTCTCGCTTGCAGAAATGATGCGGGCAAGTGGGAAACCCGCTATCTGATATTTGAAAACGGGGCAAAATCACTATAATTTTGGGAAATTTCCGATAACCGTGTGATGGCGTTCATACACCATTCAGCAGTGGTTATGTATGCTGTGAGCTTGTAATAATATTATTTGCTTAATATTGTTTCCATGGGCGCGCATCTAGTCGGAAAAATGCAATGATAATAAAAAAAGTAGCTCTCTATACAATTGTTTCGCTTTCGGGTTCGGTTTTTCTAACTGCCTGTCAAGCAATAAGCATAAATTCCCCGGTTAATTTTTCCGGCACGCCAATTGCGCCGGGTGCCATGGCGCCCGCACCGTTGCCTGATTACCGGATGGGGGATAAATATTATTATTCCAACGGTTCTTACGAGAAAATCACGAAGCTAGGCCCCAACATTGTTGAATGGGAAAACAATGCCAAACGCAGGTCGGTCACAACCACTGATCCCATGGCACCTGAGCTTTACCTTGAAAGCAAAACCCGTGAATACACAAAAACATCCGACCCTTCGGTGGGTGATATTTGGCCGCTGGCGGTTGGAAAAACATCTTCTTTTGCCACCAATGTCAGGTACCGCAACAAAGATACCTCAACCGAGGGTGAGTTCAGGCAATTGTGGAACTGCGCCGTAGAAGGCGCAGAAAGGGTGCGTGTTTTGACGGGCGCATTTGATACCTACCGCGTTTCGTGCCAGCGTAAATCCAGATCGCTTCGAACCGGAAAAACATATTATAGGCAAACCGTTGTTTATCACTACGCCCCGGAAATCGACAATTATGTGCGCTATCAAAGCACCACAAAGGGGAAATCCACATATGTGCGCGAACTAATCGCCATCCGCCCCGATATTGGCTTTCTTGATGACCAAACCGCAAGAAACATACGCCATACATTCCAAGATGCGCTGGAAAATAAACAAAATGATCAAACCGTTAGCTGGAAAAGCAAAAACGGTAAAATCACCACATCCACAACCCCGACACAAACTTTCCAAACGGCAGATGGTAAATTCTGCCGTAATTACAAACAGGTTGTAAATCAGGGTGATGGCGAAAGATTGTATGTTGGCGTTGCTTGCCGTGAAGATAAATTAAAGTGGCTGACGCCTAGAAAATAAAAAACTAAAACTATATCTCAGGTTTTGGCCCACCGGTTGCCCAGTCGAGCAACTGCACGGTGTGAACAACCGGCACATTTCCATGATTGCCAAGCTGTACCATACAACCAATATTTCCCGTTGCGACAATATCTGGATTGGTCGCTGAAATATTTTCCATCTTTCGCTTGCCCAGTTTATTGGCAAGTTCGGGCTGCATAATGTTATAGGTCCCGGCTGAACCACAGCAAAGATGTGGTTCTTTGGGTTCGCGCACTTCAAACCCGGCCACTTGCAACAGTTCAACCGGCTGTGTTTTTAAATTTTGCCCATGTTGCATGGAGCACGCTGAATGGTACGCCACAACTGGTTTTTTGCTAATTCCAATAAGCTTTGAGGCAATAACGTCGGTCCCCATTTCCAACAATATCTCGCTTATGTCGCGCGATAGAGATGAAACCTTGGCGGCAGAGGCGGCCCATTCAGTATCATTTTTTAGCATATAACCATAATCTTTAAGCGTTGTGCCGCAACCGGACGCATTAATAACAATGGCGTCAAGCCCGCCCCGATTTATTTCCCCCATCCAGGCCGCAATATTTTGCCGTGCCTGGGTCAATGCTTTTTCTTCCATTCCCATGTGGTGAACCAGCGCACCACAACAGCCAACCCCTTCTACCACCACAACCTCTGCGCCCAATCTGGTTAGCAGGCGCACGGTCGCTTCGTTAATATCTGGGTTAAGGGTCTTTTGTGCACACCCCGGCATTAATCCAACCCTTAGTTTTTTTCCACCCACGGCTTTGTTAACTGCCGGAACATCAACCGGGCTTTGTGGGGCAATGTGTTTTGGCGCCATTTCAACCAAAACCCTTAAGCGGCCCGGCAGATGCGAGGCAATGGGGCGGATTAGGCGCGCCACAATAAGCGAAAGGCGAAACAGTTTTGGGTTTGGCAAAACTGTGGCCAGAATTTTCCTTAATAATATTTCTGGCAACGGGCGGGCGTGGTTTTTTTCAACTACTGTTCGGGCATGGTCAACCAGATGCATATAATCAACCCCCGAAGGGCAGGTTGTCATACATGAAAGACACGAAAGACAACGGTCAATGTGTTTGGCCGCTTTTTCTTCTTTTGTTATTTTTCCGGAAAGATCTTTTTCCAGCATGTCGCGTATTTGGTATATGCGCCCACGCGGGCTGTCCAGCTCATCACCAAGGATTACGTAAGTCGGGCAAGTGGCTAAGCAAAATCCGCAGTGCACACACTTTCTTAAAATGTCATTTGCAATTTTGATGGCAGAGGCGCCCATCTGGGCATCGGTGAAATTGGTTTTCATTTTGCACCACCCGCTTTCGCACCCATGCGCCCCGGGTTAAGTATTTCATTGGGGTCAAATGATTGCTTCACCCTTTTGATCAATGGATTAAGCGCATTGTTTAAGGGATTAAAAACACCAATTGAATTTTTTTCAGCATCACTGGCACGAACAAGTGTTGCGTGCCCGCCAAAACCGGAAATTACATTTCGCAGTTTTTCGGCATAAACATTTCCATCCCCTTCTATTGCGACCCAAATTAAACCGCCCGACCAATCCATAAAATATTCAGCGTTAGTATTTTCACCAATCCATTTGGCAACACGGGGGCCATCGCTGGGCGCAACCGATATGCGCCAGATACGCGCATCAGCATTATTGTTTAATAACCGCACATCGCATATTTCGCTCCATAGCCGAATGGAATTCTCGCTTTTCAACACCAAATGGTTTTCGCCGGCAAAAAATGATGTAGTTATTTCCTTTGCCCGATGCTCAACCGATGGGCGTGGGCCTTCTACCCTGAAAAGGGTGAGCGACTTTCCAAAATCGGACAGTTCGGTAATTTCGCTTTTTTGGGCTATGCCCGCTGGCAAATATGCACTTGCCGATACTTCGTGCGGGCTGGCCATGGCATTGCGCATTGCATTTCCGGCTTTTTCAGCGTCAAGACCAACAATAACAACCGTTCTTGATGCTTCCGGCCGGGGCAAGACCTTAAATGTTACATTGCTGACAACGGCCAAGGTGCCAAACGATCCTGCCAGTAGTTTTGGAATATCAAACCCGCTTACGTTTTTTACCACCCGTCCACCGGATTTAAATATTTCCCCAAAACCGTTAATGGCATTAATGCCGAGCAAGTGATCGCGTGGGGCCCCGGCGCTTATTCTTCTGGGGCCACCATAGCCACCCATGAACAGCCCGCCGATGGTTCCGCTGGCGTGTTTCAGGCCATAGATTGATGACGGATTCCACGGCTCGAACGCCAACATCTGCCCCTTGGCGCCAAGGGCTGAATTTATTTCTGATAATGGTGTTCCGGCATAAGCCGTCATTACCAGTTCTTCCGGTTCGTACATGGTGATGCCGGCAAGCCCACCCATATCGACAACAACATCGGCATTGACCGGGTGGCCAAGGGCACGCTTGGTTCCATTACCGATAATTTCCAGGCTTGTTTTCGCGCTGTTGGCGTTGGCAATAAGCTGCTGAAGTTCGTTTTCGTTTTTTGGGCGCTGTGTCTCGGGCATTTTATATTGTCAAAACCTCGGTATATCGGGGAACGGAAGCTTGTCTGCCTTGACGTGCATCCAACCCATTTCCGCACAACGCCTAGGCGTTGGGTAAACCTTGCCCGGATTCATTAAACCATTTGGATCGAACGCACATTTCAGGCGTTGTTGTTGTTCAAGATCAATTTCTGAAAACATTTCCCCCATGAGGTCACGTTTTTCAACGCCAATTCCGTGTTCGCCCGACAACACACCACCGACCCGCACGCACAATTTAAGTATGTCAAAACCAAACTGTTCGGCTTTTTCAAGCTCGCCTTGTTTGTTTGCATCATAAAGTATTAACGGGTGCAGGTTGCCGTCGCCGGCATGAAAAACGTTGGCAACCCTTAAGCCGCATTCAGCCGACATTTTTGCCATTTCGGTCAAAACCTCGGGCAGACGGTGGCGCGGAATGGTTCCATCCATTGTCAGATAATCGGGTGAAATTCGCCCGACCGAAGGAAACGCCGACATTCGCCCCTGCCAAAACATTTGGCGCTCTTCTTCCGAATTGCTGGCCCTGAAAAATGTTGAGCCTGCGCGCTTTGCTATTTTTTCAACGCTTTGCAAAAGATAGTTGACCTCGACCTCGGGGCCATCAAGTTCAACAATCAATATGGATTCAACATCTAAGGGATAACCCGAATGAACAAATTGTTCCATCGCGCTAATCGCCATGCGATCCATCATTTCCATGGCGCCCGGCACAATGCCTGCGGCAATAATGCTTGCGACACAATCGCCGCCGGCAGCACTTGATGGAAAGCCAATAAGAACCGCACGCTGGACATCTGGTTTTTGCAGTATTCTAACCGTTACTTCGGTAATTACGCCCAACAATCCTTCGGATCCGGTTACCACCCCCATCAGGTCATAGCCGCCAGCATCAAGGTGTTTGCCGCCAAGGCGAATTATTTCGCCCGACATTAAAACCATTTCCAGACCAAGTAAGTTATTGGTGGTTAGCCCATATTTAAGGCAGTGCATCCCGCCCGAATTTTCCGCAACGTTACCGCCAATGGAACATGCAATTTTTGATGACGGATCGGGTGCGTAATAAAACCCCGCATCTTCGACCGCATCGGTTATGGCTTTGTTGGTTACACCGGGTTGGGCAACAACCGCGCGGTTTTCATAATCCACATCAAGTATGCGATTAAATTTACCAAGGCCAATGGTTATGCCGTCAGCCAACGGCAAGGCCCCGCCGGAAAGACCGGTCCCGGCGCCACGCGGAACAATTTTTACATCTTCCGCATTACAATAAGAAAGTATTTGTGATATCTGCTCGGTTGTTTCCGGCAATGCCACCACCAGTGGCAACTGACGATAGGCCATCAGGCCATCGCATTCATAGGCACGCAATTCTTGCTCATCAACTATTAGGCCATCGCCCGGAAGTATGCGTGAAAGCGCACCGATAATTTCCAGGCGCCTGTCTATTATTTGCTTATCTGGTTTCGGCATCTTCATGCCGGTCACCTCTCTTGATTGTTCGCACCATAAAGCCGTTAGGATAGCTGTTTAATTATGTAATGCCATAGCAACAATCAGACAAAGAAAAAACCGCGCTTGTGGCGCGGATTTCCTAAAAAAACAAATAACCCTATTACCTTGTTGCCAGTGGCTTAAACTGGCCATTGACCGGCCTTAAACTAGGCTTAAGGCCCTTAAACTCAGCCCTTATTGCTCAGCCTTGGCGGGTTTTGAAACGGGGGTTACGTTTGTTGATAACGTAAACACGGCCCTTGCGGCGCACGACAACGCAATTTTTATCGCGGGTTTTTGCCGACTTGAGGGAATTCCTGACTTTCATGTCTTTAAATCCTTAAAAAAACA
>JAOULV010000080.1 GCA_029881835.1 Rhodospirillaceae bacterium | reverse complement strand
CAGTCCCCGATGGGCCCATTGCGCAACCGCTAATGGCAAACGCAGAAACCGCACCAGTGGCACCGGCGATTTTCAGGAAATCGCGGCGTGAAGTTTTATTTAATTTATTATTAGACATTTTCATCCTCCCCTTAATTTCCTGTAATTTCATTTACAATGGCTTCTAGCTGGGCATCGGTGTATCCCGGCGCAATGCGCCCCATGATGGTTCCTTTGCGTGCCCCTGATTTAAATTCAGTCAGGGCGTTCAACATTTGAGTTTTGTTTAGCCCGTCAATTGATGGGGTGTGCCCTTGGCTATCACCGCCTTGGCCGTGGCAAACAACGCAGTTTGAAACAAGCAGCGCACTGTTAAGGTTGCCCGCACTTTCGCCACCAGCACCACCACCGGCAAGTGCTGGTGTGGCTAACGAAGCCGCAACAAAAACGGCCCCCAGTAAGATTGTTTTTTTCATTATTTTTTACCTCCCATAGATTGCGACTAAAAAAACTAAAGCCAAACTCCCAAGCTTTAATGATTCCTTATACCCTATAATTATGATTAACACACTAAAAACAGTGTATAAAATACATATTTTTAGGGTTCAAATAGACATCAAACACTAATTTTTTTTATTAGCATTCAATAACATACGTTCATGGTGTTAAATTGTTGGGTTCGGTTAAGCAAAAATGAATCTTTGCTTTTGCAAAAGTATGCTGGTAAGTCAGAGAAAATCCTACCCGTTCGGGGTGTCAAAAAAACAAAACTTATATTTTGCAGGGGGCGATCTTTGGGCGTTAGCGCATCACAAACAAAACCTCAAATTGAAATAGTCGTGGCCGACAAATCACCGCTGGTTCTTTCGGGGCTTGTGCAGATTTTTGAGCGCGATGAACGATTTCACCTTGTCGCCACCGCCGCAGACGGAGAGCGTTTTATTGAGGCGGTCGAAAGGCTTAATTTCGACATTGGGATAATAGGGTGGAACATGCCCTACCTATCAGGGCAAGGCGTCCTGCAGGCCTTGCAAAAATCAAACAAAAACCCAAGAATTGTGGTGTTTACCGGCAATTCTTCGCCCGATATCCCGCGCCAAGTAATGCGTTTTGGCGGGGCGGGGTTTTGCCCCAAGACAGACCACCCCAACGTTTTAATTGAAACAGTTTTGGCGGTATCTGAGGGGCGAATGGTTTTTCCTTTTATGGATATGAGCAGACAGGGATCCGACCCTTTTTCCGGCCTTACGGCACGTGAACAAGAGCTGCTGGCATCACTTTCCAGGGGGCGCACCAACCAACAGATTGCGGGCGATTTATCAATATCCCTAAACACTGTGAAATTTCACCTAAAAAACCTTTATGGCAAGCTGGATGTAAAGAACAGGGCCCAAGCGGTCGCATGTTATCTCAATACCAGTGGGGCATAGAAAAACCATTATAAACAATGGCGTTACATGCTGTTCTTAAAGTGTTTTGTGCCCATCTAAAGGTGTGGGTAAATGCCCACCCAAAAGAAATAACAATCACCCCCTAGAGGGTGTTTCATTACCGTGGTGCGTTAGGGTCTATTATGGCCTAAACCTACCCCTAAAATTACCTTCTTTTGTTGCAATAAGATTCAATAAACCAAGGGGTGGGAAGCAGGGAAAGCATTGCCGTTATGCCGTTCAAACGTATAAATCGACCTATTATTTTGGGTGTTGTTGGCGATTCAGCCTCGGGCAAAAGCACTATTGCCGATGGTATTGCCAATATTCTTGGGCCCGATAAGGTCGTTTGTATTTGCACCGATGATTACCATCGGATTGACCGTGCCACTCGCGCAGAGCGTGGCATAACCGCACTTAACCCAGAAGCAAATCACATAGACATATTAGAGCAGCACATCGCTCTTTTGCGCGAAGGCCAGCCCATATTAAAACCATTTTATGATCACGGCACCGGAACCTTTGGCCCGTGCGAGCATGTGAAGCCCCGTGAATACGTGATTTTAGAGGGTCTTTTGGGTTACGCCACCCGTTCAATGCGCGATTGTTACGATGTTAAACTGTTCTTGGACCCCGATGATGGCCTGCGTACAAAATGGAAAATGCAGCGCGATACCAAGGTCAGAAATTATTCTGAAAGCCGCGTTATGGAAATTTTGGAAAAACGTCGCGAAGATAGCGAAACATTTATTCAGCCCCAACGCAGGTATGCCGATATGGTGGTTTCTTTTTATCCACCCGATGCCAATAACACTGAAACCGGTGCCCACCTTAATGTTCGCCACACCCTTAGGCCGACGTTACCACACCCGGATTTATCACCACTGCTTGAAGCCGGGGCCGCAAAAAAGGGTCTTAGGCTGGAACTGGCGCGTGACGAAGACGGCAAGCCAGTGGACGTTTTAGATATTTCGGGTGATATATCTGACGAAAGGGCGAGCGCGCTAGAGGATTTGCTGTGGAATTTAATTCCGGAAGCGCAGCACCTTCGAGGTAATATTGGGAGTTTCCGTGATGCGGATAATCATTTATCAATGAGCCACCCGCTAGCCCTTTCAGAACTGTTGATAACTTTTCACATGATCAAGGCAGCACTTGGTCATCATGTAGTATAGTATTTATTCTTAATTTTTTTTACTCAGGGAGAAAAATAAAATGACCGCAACACACAATGAAATGGCCAACGCCATCCGCTTTCTTTCGGTGGATGCGGTTCAGGCGGCAAATTCCGGACACCCCGGCATGCCAATGGGTATGGCAGATGTTGCCACCGTTCTTTACACCAAGTTTTTAAAATTTGATCCAAAAGCAACCAAATGGGCAGACCGCGATCGCTTTGTTCTTTCCGCTGGTCATGGTTCAATGTTGATGTATTCGCTTTTGTATCTTTCCGGTGTTGATGATGTATCAATCAATGACATCAAAAATTTCCGTCAAATGGGTTCAAAAACCGCAGGCCACCCTGAGTATGGCCACGTTGACGGCGTTGAAACCACCACCGGACCATTGGGCCAAGGCATAACAACTGCTGTCGGTATGGCGCTAGCTGAAAAAATGCAAAATGCACGCTATGGCGATGATTTGGTTAACCATCACACTTTCACCATTGCTGGTGACGGTTGCCTGATGGAAGGCATTTCCCAAGAAGCAATTTCAATGGCAGGTCACCTAAAACTGAACAAACTTATCGTTCTGTGGGATGACAATGAAATTTGCATTGATGGTAACACCAACCTTACATTAAGCGATGATCAATGTGCGCGTTTCGAAGCATCAAAGTGGGACACCCAGCGCATTGACGGGCACGACCCGGTTGCGATTGAGAAAGCTATTGCCAAGGCAATGAAATCGGACAAGCCGTCACTGATTGCGTGCAAAACCACAATCGGTTATGGCGCGCCAACCAAGGCAGGCACCCATGATACCCACGGCGCACCATTGGGCGCAGACGAAATAAAAGGCATGCGCGAAGGTCTTGGCTGGCATGCCGGTGAATTTGAAATTCCGGAAAATGTGCTTGAAGCATGGCGCTCAGCCATGGCAAGAAATTCTGCCGCACGTGAAGCATGGGAAGGGCGCTTGGCCGCATCAAAGCACAAGGCCGAATTCACCCGTACCGATGCAGGCAAGCTTCCTTCCGGTTGGGAAGCAAAATTAAACGAGTTTAAGAAAAAAATGGCCAGCGAGGCACCAAAGCTTGCCACCCGTCAGGCATCCGGAAAAGTGTTGGAGGTTCTGACCGCAGAAATTCCGGAAATGATTGGCGGTTCTGCTGATTTAACCGGATCGGTTAATACCAAAACCCCATCAACCCCGTCCGTTCTTAATACCGATTTCAGTGGTCGTTATATCCATTACGGTGTTCGCGAACACGCAATGTCTGCGGTTATGAACGGCCTTGTGTTGCACGGCGGGTTTATTCCTTATGCCGGTACGTTTGCGGTATTTGCCAATTACATGATGGGCGGTATTCGTTTGTCGGCCTTGATGGAAAAACGTGTGGTTTATGTTTTGACCCACGATTCAATTGGTTTGGGTGAAGACGGGCCGACCCATCAACCGGTTGAAACGCTGGCGATGTTGCGTTCAATGCCAAACTTCAACACCATGCGTCCATGCGATGTGGTTGAAGCGGCAGAATGTTGGGAATTGGCATTGAAAAATGAAAAAACCCCGACCGGCATGATTTTAACCCGCCAGGGATTAAAACATCAGCGCACCAAACACGTTGATGAAAACCTATCGGCAAAAGGCGCGTATGTTTTGCACGATGCCGAAGGCGGCGAACGCAAGGTAACAATTTTGGCAACAGGTTCCGAAGTTGAAATTGCCGCAGCCGCACGTGAAATGCTTCAGGCAGATGGCATACCAACAGCAGTGGTTTCTATGCCGTGCTGGGAACTGTTTGATGCACAAAGCGACGCGTACCGTAAATCGGTCTTGGGTAATGGTACCGCCATGGTTGGGGTTGAAGCCGCCATGCGCTTTGGCTGGGATAAATATATTGGTGCTGACGGCGGGTTTGTTGGCATGAACTCGTTCGGTGCTTCGGCTCCGGCGCCTGAGCTTTACAAGCATTTTGGTATCACCGCCGAAAACGTAGTTGCCGAAGCGAAAGCCCGGCTGTAATTAGACTGTAATTAGTTAGAAACAATTTTTGCTTTCCAAGGGAGGAAAAAAACATGGCTCTTGTATCATTGCGCCAGCTTCTAGATCACGCGGCGGAAAACGGTTACGGTCTTCCGGCATTTAACGTCAACAATATGGAACAGGTAAAAGCCATCATGGAAGCCGCCGATGCGGTTGACAGCCCGGTTATTTTGCAAGGTTCTGCCGGTGCGCGCAAATATGCGGGCGAGCCGTTCTTGCGCCACCTTATTTTGGCGGCGATTGAAGCCTATCCGCATATTCCAATCACCATGCACCAAGATCACGGCACCAGCCCTGCGGTTTGCCAGCGTTCTATTCAATCTGGTTTTTCATCCGTTATGATGGACGGTTCGTTAGAAGCGGACGGTAAAACCCCATCGTCTTATGAATACAACGTCAAAACAACCCGCGAAGTCGTTAACATGGCGCACGCCTGTGGCGTTTCGGTCGAAGGTGAGCTTGGTTGTTTGGGTTCGCTCGAAACCGGTGAAGCAGAAGCAGAAGACGGCGTCGGCGCAGAAGGAAAGCTTTCTCACGACCAAATGCTTACCGACCCTGACGAAGCCGCCGACTTTGTTAAAAAAACCAACGTTGACGCGCTAGCTATCGCTATCGGCACAAGCCACGGTGCATATAAATTTACCCGCCCGCCAACTGGGGATATTTTGGCCATTGACCGGGTGAAGGAAATTCACAAACGCATTCCAACGGTTCATTTGGTTATGCATGGCTCCAGTTCGGTTCCACAAGATTGGCTGAAAATCATCAACGATTTTGGTGGCGATATGGGTCAAACCTATGGCGTGCCGGTTGATGAAATTGTCGAAGGCATTAAATCCGGTGTGCGCAAGGTAAACATCGATACCGATTTACGTATGGCATCAACCGGTTCTGTTCGCCGCCATCTGGAACAGAACAAGTCAAACTTTGACCCACGTAAATTCTTGGCCGAAGCAACCAAAGGCATGACCGATATTTGCAAAAACCGTTACGAAGCATTCGGTTCTGCCGGGCAGGCATCTAAAATTAAACCTGCATCACTTGAAGTAATGTTTGAACGTTACGAAAAAGGCGAACTTGACGCCAAGGTTAACTAACTTCAGGTTTTAAAAAATAAAAGGGCGGGGAAAAACCCCGCCCTTTTTGTTTGTTTTTATGGGGACAATCCATAGGGGCAATGCACTGCTAGACGAAAGCTTTTTCCCTGCTTAAGCTCAGGCGCGAATGGAGCGTTCAAAGCAAATGTTAAATCAATCTGAAAAAAACAATGTGGTAGGGGTAACGTTGGTTGTGTTCGGCGTTCTTTTTCTTTCTGCTATGGATGCGCTGATAAAAAACCTTATTGAAAACGGATTTAGCGTGGTGCAAATAATGGCCATGCGCAGCTGGACGGTTGTTCCGGTGTTGCTTTTGTGGGGGGTGTCAAGCGCCGGGGGTATTGCCCAGCTTAAAACCAAACAAAAGGGTTTGCATTTTTTACGGGTGCTGTTTGGCTTTGGCGCACCGTTCTTTTTTTTCCAGTCCTTAACAACGCTGCACCTGGCCGATGCGACGGTAATATTTTTTGGCGCAACATTCATAATGACCGGGCTATCGGTACCCATATTAAAAGAAAAAGTAGGTATCCATCGGTGGAGCGCAATCGCCATTGGGTTTATTGGAATACTAATCGCCAACAACCCGGGCGGTGAGGTGTTTAACATCGGTTCGATATACGCTTTTTCTTCATCGCTTTGTTATTCGCTTATGATGATTATTTCACGCAAACTTGGCCGCAGCGAAGGCACATTTAAGCTTTTGTTTTTCTTTCATGCGTGGATCGGGATTGTTTCTAGTGTGGCCCTGTTGTCGGGCCTTGGTGGCGTGCAGTTTGTTCCGGTGGAAATGGAATTTTCTTTTACGGGCGCAGGGGTTGTGTTGGGGTTGTCTGCGTTGGTTATTGGTGGGCATTTTTGCCTTATGCGGGCGTTTACCATTGCACCCATCGGCCTACTTGCATCGTTCGAATACAGTGGAATTTTATGGGCAACTTTTTTCGGGTTCATTGGTTGGGGGTACAGGCCCGGACTTAATTTCTGGATTGGTGCATCGTTGGTGGTGATTAGCGGTATTTATGTT
>JAOULV010000391.1 GCA_029881835.1 Rhodospirillaceae bacterium | reverse complement strand
CGTTCAACGGGTGGCGCGCACCATTGCCGACCTTGAGCGCAAACCCAATGTATCGCGCGCCCACATTGGTGAAGCACTTTCGTACCGCCGGGTTAATCCGGGCAGAAGCTCAACTGGAAACACCAAACGCGGCGCCGCTTAATAGCTTCGGCCCATATATTTCCTGCATTTTCTTGCCCGTAATTTGTCTTATTGATAAAACGCAAACTCCATGAAACAGTTGCGCCATGTTAAATATAGATCGCACCAAACGCATTGCCATGATGGCGCTTCCCATTGTCGGTGCGATGGTTTCACAAAATGTCCTTAACCTTATAGACACCGCGATGGTTGGGGTGTTGGGCCCGGCGGCGCTGGCGGGCGTCGGGGTCGGCAGCTTTGCCAACTTTATGGCTATTGCTACAATTATCGGCTTGGCATCGGGTGTTCAGGCAATGGCATCGCGACGCAAGGGCGAGGGTAAAGTTAACGAAATGGCGGTTCCGCTAAATGGCGGTTTGTTTTTGGCGCTGATTATTGGTTTACCACTAAGCATTGTTCTTTATTTTTCTGCGCCAGCCCTTTTTCCAATTATTAATTCCGACCCTGCGGTTGTGGCCAACGGCACACCGTATTTGCAGGCCCGCTTGATTGGTGCGCTGGCGGTTGGTTTTAATTTTTCCTATCGCGGCTATTGGAACGGTGTGGGCCTTTCGGCGCTTTATATGAAAACCTTGCTGGTTATTCATGGGCTGAACATTTTGTTTAATTATCTTTTGATTTTTGGCAATTTCGGTTTTCCTGAAATGGGGGCCGAGGGGGCAGGACTGGCATCAACCATAGCGCTTTATATCGGTAGCATTATTCACACCGTTATGGCTTACCGTCTGGCGCGCGGGCATGGATTTTTAACCCGCATCCCCCGAAGCGAAACCATGACCACCATGCTTAAGCTGGCGCTGCCCGGATCAATACAACAGTTTTTATTTGCCGCAGGTTTTACCGTTTTTTTCTGGATTATCGGACAGGTCGGCGTAAACGAGGTCGCGGTGTCCAACGTGATGATCAATATTATCATGGTGGCAATCTTGCCCGGCATGGGGCTGGGGCTAGCCGCACTTTCAATGGTCAGCGAGGCCCTTGGCCGGGGTGACCCGGTTGATGCAAAAATGTGGGGTTGGGACGCCGCCAAATTAGGCGGTATTGTTCTTGGGTTTATGGGCCTGATTGCACTTTTTTTACCCGAAACAATTCTTGGCGGATTTATCCACGAAGCATCGGTAGTTCAGTTGGGCATTTTGCCCATGCGCATATTGGGCGCATCCATGGTGTTCGAAGGTGTTGGCCTTGTGCTGCTAAATACGCTTTTGGGCGCGGGCGCCGCGTCTCGCGTTATGATTATTTCAATTGTTACCCAATGGATGGTTGGTTTACCGTTAGCATGGTTAGTGGGGCCTTATTTGGGAATGGGTCTGGTCTGGATATGGGTTGCAAATATTTCATACCGCATTTTACAGGACATTATTTTTGTAATTGTTTGGCAGCGTGGGCGGTGGGCGAAAATAAAAATTTAATTATTTTCATTACAAATAAAAAATAAGGCATAAAAAAATGAGCGACAAGGCAAAACGGGCTTGGTTAATTACCCTCATTTCAGGCGGCGTGCTGGCGGCGCTGACCCTTGGCATCAGGCAGGGGTTTGGTCTTTTTTTGCCGCCCATG
>JAOULV010000079.1 GCA_029881835.1 Rhodospirillaceae bacterium | reverse complement strand
TGCCGGCATGGTCAACCTTGCTTCGGGGCCGGATATTATTCGTCTGGTGCAAAGCCATAAATTACCGGTGCACAAAGTCGGCAGGCTTTATTTTGAAGTCGGCGCACGCTTCCGCTTGGGCCGTTTACGCAGTGCGTGCGAAGGTTTGGAAAGCCAAAGCCATTGGCAAAAACTGGCGGTTGGTACGCTAATTGATGATCTTTTTCAGCTGCAGGCACAAATTACCGGCAATGTTTTAAGCACCGCAAAGGGCGAACTTGACCCGAAAAAGGCCATACCGGCATGGAGCAAAGCCCACCAAAGCGCGGTCGAACGGGCCGATCAATTGTTGGGCGAACTGCGCAACAGCGACATCAACGACATATCCATGATTGCGGTTGCCAGCCAGTCATTGCGGGCCTTGGCGGAAGACAGCGCATGAGCCTGCCCCCAAGCGTAACCTCCCCCCTTGGGCGCGCACGCATTAGTTGGGCGTTTTACGATTGGGCCAATTCGGCGTTTCCAACCGTTATAATAACTTTTGTTTTTGCCGCGTATTTTACTAAAGCGGTTGGCACCGATGTGACAAGCGCAACTGGCGACTGGGGCATGGCGATGGCGTTGTCCGCGTTTGCGGTTGCCATTATGGGCCCATTGTTGGGCGCGGTTGCCGACCTTGGTGGCAGGCGCAAACCGTGGCTTTTATTTTTTACCTATGCCTGCGCAATCGCCACCGCGCTTTTATGGTTTGTTGAACCCGACCCCGCATGGTCGCTTTATGCGTTGATATTAGTTGGCTTTGCAAACTTTGCGTTTGAAATGGGGGTTGTGTTTTACAATTCCATGTTGCCATCACTGGCACCTAAAAAAATTATGGGCCGCATTTCCGGATGGGCGTGGGGTTTTGGTTATGCCGGGGGCCTGTCATGTTTGGCGCTGGCGTTAGTTGCGTTTGTGCAAACCGACAATCCGTTGTTTGGCATTCCAAAAGAAAACGCACTTAACATTCGCGCAACCGTAGTATTGGTTGCGTTGTGGTTTGTGGTTTTTTCATTGCCGATTTTTTTATTCACCCCGGATAAAAAAGCCGGCGCATTGGGTTTTGGCCCTGCGGTTAAAAGCGGTGTGACAACGCTGTTTATGACCATAAAAAATATTAAAAAGCATATGCCCATTGCAAAATATTTATTCGCCCGAATGATATATACAGATGGCACCAACACATTGTTTGCCTTTGGCGGCATTTATGCCGCCGGAACGTTTGGCATGACATTTTCTGAATTAATCATGCTCGGCATTGCCATAAACGTAACCGCCGGAATTGGCGCCGCCGTTTTTGGTTGGATTGATGATTGGATTGGGCCAAAGAAAACAATTTTAATCGCCATTGCCGGATTATTGTTTTTTTGTGTGGCGTTGGTTGTGGTTGAAGGCAAAACATTATTTTGGATATTTGCGGTACCATTAGGAACGTTCGTTGGCCCCATCCAGGCGGCCAGCAGAACGTTTATGGCTAACTTGGTTCCACCGGATATGGAAACAGAAATGTTTGGCCTTTATGCCCTTTCGGGCAAGGCCACATCTTTTGTTGGCCCGGCTCTTTTGGGTTGGTTAACAGTAATGTTTGATAGCCAGCGCGTTGGCATGACCAGCATTATAATTTTTCTTGTTGTCGGTGCGCTTTTGTTGTTGCCGCTTCCCGACCCGACCCGCGCCAACAAAGCTAATAATTAGTTTTTAAGCAGCGCTATCCATCGCGTCTTCAACAAACTGACGAAGCAGGTCTAGCTCAATCGGTTTGCGGGCAAACGCGGTACATCCGGTTTTGTGAACTTGTGTTCTGTTGTCAACGTGGTCAAAACTTGAAAGCACCACAACCGGAATGTCTTTGGTTTTGGCATTGTGGCGCATTGCTTCAAGGGTGGTGAAGCCATCAATGGTCGGCATGTTTATATCTAAAATTACCACATCGGGCATTTGTTCGGCGCTGATGGCCATGCCATCAGTTCCGTTGGTCGCTTCTAATGCGTCAAACCCAAGGGATTGAAAATAATAAATCAGCAAGGTCCTTAGGTCGTCATCGTCATCAATTATTAAAATTTTTCCCATCGCACCACCTCTTTTCGGGCCCGTTGTTCGCAAAATGGTTTTTAAGGGCCATGCATGGCCTTGAAACTGCAATAGCCATGCCATTTATCCATGCCCCCCTAAACCCCTGAAGACATTGAAAATGCTACCTTTTATTAAATTGTGTGCTACCTTTTAAGCATGATTGAAATGTCCAATTTGCAAAAAACCTTTGGGGTCGGGGGCGCAAAAGTAACCGCCCTTGATGGCCTTTCGCTCAAAGCGCCGGATGGGCGGGTGACGGGCTTAATTGGCCCCAATGGGGCCGGTAAAACCACCGCTTTTCGCATTGTTTATGGCCTTCTAACCCCTGACGGCGGGCATGCCAGCGTCGACGGCATAGACGTTGGGTCCGAGCGCATGGCGGCGCAGCGCCAATTGGGCGTGTTGCCCGATGTGCGCGGCCTTTATCCACGCTTAACCGCGCGCGAACACATCAGATATTTTGGCGAACTTCATGGCGCGGGCGGGCAAGCACTAGAAGACGACATTGATGATTTGATAAAACGTCTTGGCATGGAAGAATTCGCCGACAGACGGGCCAAAGGCTTTTCCCGCGGGCAAGAATTAAAAGTAGCCCTTGGCCGCGCCTTGGTCCACCGGCCAAAAAACCTGATACTTGATGAACCGACCAATGGTCTTGATGTAATGAGCTCGCGCGCGGTGCGTGATTTGATAAAAGAAATGCGCGATCAGGGCCATTGCATACTTATTTCCAGCCACATCATGAGCGAAGTTGCCGCCATTTGTGACAACCTGGTTATTGTTGCTGGCGGTCATGCCATTGCCAGCGGCACGCCCGATGAATTGCGCGAACAAACCGGTGCCAGCGATATCGAAGAAGTGTTTGTGCGTGCGGTTTTAAAAGAACAAAAAGGTGCAATATGACCGTGCCCGATTATAAAAAAGAAAAAAACACATCCGGGCGAATGGCACGAATTATTGCGGTGTTCAAAAAAGAAATGCGCGACCATTTGCGCGACCGGCGAACACTGTTGTTGGCATTGATTTATCCATTGTTGGCACCGGCACTGGTGGCGGGTGGGCTTTATATTGCGGGCACAACCATTCAATCAGAACGCACTGCAGTGGCATTTAATGTTGCGGTTGTTGGTGGGGCAAACTCACCAATGTTAACAAGCCACCTTGAAAAAAATGAAATTACAATCATTGAAATGCCGTCAGTTGAAGAAGCCAAAAAACAAATGCTCGAAGGTGACATGCCAGTTGGATTGGTTATTCCCACTGAAGCAAAAAATAAAAAAGAATTTTCGCTTCAAATGTTGATGAATTTAAACCGGGTTTCAAATTTGCGCATTACCGCCAGATTGGAAAACGTAATAAACCAGTTAAATGCCGAATTAGGAAAACAAGAACTCAACCGGGTTGGCCTAAAGGAAGATTTTGCCAGACCAATAAAAATAGAAGATATAAGCATCACCCGGCGCCCCAACATCGCAACATTTTTTTATAACATGATGCCGCCACTGATAATTTTTATGGTTTTTTTAGGCGGCGTGCATTTATCAATTGATACCACGGTGGGTGAACGCGAACGCGGTTCATTGGAACCGTTGCTGTTATCGCCGGTGGAACGCTGGGTTTTGCTGTTGGCAAAATCTTCAGCGGCAATGGTATTTACCGCCATCACGTCATTTATAAATATTTTTGCGTTTTATGCTTTTTGTTGGTGGGCAATATCATATTCAGTAAATCTGATTCAGCCACCAGCGTGGTATATGTTCATTTTGATGTTTGTTATTTCTCTACCGCTAATGGCTATTGCGGTTGCATTGCAAATGTCGATTGCGGTTATTACCCGCTCGATGAAGGAAGCGCAGATTTATCTTGGCCTATTGCCATTGGTTCCGGCCCTGCCCGGAATGATAATGGTGTTTAAGCCACTAAGCCCCGGCAATTTGGATGTTGCCATTCCGGTGTTTGGCCAACTGTTGTTGCTTGGTCGCCTGTCCATTGGCGAGCCGGTTTATGCAATGCAGGTGCTAACCGCCAGCGTTTCAACATTTATTGCCGCAGGGGCAATTTTTTGGCTGGCGGCACGGTGGTTCAAACAGGAAAAAATGTTTTTGTTGGGCTGAAAGGTTAAGG
Source organism: Rhodospirillaceae bacterium (assembly GCA_029881835.1). Taxonomy (GTDB): domain Bacteria; phylum Pseudomonadota; class Alphaproteobacteria; order Rhodospirillales; family Magnetovibrionaceae; genus DAOVVL01. The sequence goes on along the minus strand of JAOULV010000079.1, from coordinate 2,569 downwards.
CAAGCGCATTAGTGCCTGAAATGGCGCATGCCGGTCATTACCATGGCTACACCGGCTTCGTCGGCCGCTTTGATGACCTCGTCATCGCGAATTGAACCGCCCGGCTGAATAACCGCTTTGGCGCCCGCTTCAATCGCTTCAATCAAGCCATCGGCAAATGGGAAAAACGCGTCCGACGCCACCACCGAACCTTTGGCCCAGCTTTCGCTGTCGCCCGCTGCCTTGGCTGCGGCTTCGGCGCGAAACGCGGCAATCCGGCATGAATTAACCCGGCTCATTTGGCCGGCGCCAACCCCAACGGTCATTAAATCGCGGGCATAAACAATGGCGTTAGATTTAACGTGCTTTGCCACATTAAAAGCAAAAAGCAAATCACGCATTTCGCTTTCGCTTGGCTGACGCTTGGTAACAACTTTCAAATCTTCGACCACTTGGCTATCGCGACCCTGCACCAATAACCCGCCAGCCAATGTTTTTACCATTAACCCGCCGACATCGGCATCGGGCATTGCGCCGGTTTCAAGCACGCGAATATTTTTCTTTTCCGCCAATATTTTTTTGGCTTCTTCATCTATGGATGGGGCGATAACAACTTCGGTAAATATTTTTATAATCTCGCTCGCGGTTTCGCCATCAAGGGTGCGGTTAAGCGCGACTATGCCGCCAAACGCGCTTTCCATATCGCATGAATAGGCGCGCCTATAGGCGTCAACCAAGCTTCCGCCAGTAGCAACCCCGCAAGGGTTGGCGTGTTTGATAATGGCACACGTGGTATCTTTAAATTCAGCTGCCAATTCAAATGCCGCATCGGTGTCATTTAGGTTGTTATAAGACAGTTCCTTGCCCTGAATTTGCGTGGCGCTGGCAACACCGGGGCGGTTTTCCCCATTGGTGTAAAACGCGGCCATTTGGTGGGGGTTTTCGCCGTAGCGCATGGTTTGTTTTAATTCACCGGCAAAGGAAATGCGTTTGGGCCATTCGACATCGGTCTCGCCCACCAGCCAGCTTGCGATTGCCGCATCATATGATGCGGTGCGGGCAAACGCACGTTGGGCAAGTTCACGTTTAAGTTCTGCTGATGTGGTGTTTGCGTTTTCGCGCATTTCATCCATCACCCGGGCATAATCTTCAGGTTCAACCACTATGGTTACGTCTGCGTGGTTTTTTGCCGCAGCGCGTATCATTGCCGGGCCGCCGATATCTATGTTTTCAACCGATTCGTCGTAACCCGCACCACGTGCACGGGTTTGTTCAAACGGGTATAGGTTTACACAGACCAAATCAATTGGTGCGATGTTGTGTTCTTGCATGGCTTTTTCGTGTTCGGCGTTGCCCCGCACCGCCAAAATGCCGCCGTGAATTTTTGGTTGTAGGGTTTTTACCCGCCCGTCCATTATTTCGGGAAACCCGGTGTGGGCGGAAACTTCCGTGACCTTAACCCCGGCATCAACCAATGCCTTGGCGGTGCCACCGGTCGAAAGTATCTCAACCCCTTGTGCGTCCAGAAACTTGCCAAATTCAACAAGTCCGGTTTTGTCTGAAACTGAAATCAAGGCACGAAGGATGGGCTGGGACATGTGGCTTTAAGATCCTTAAATAATGGCTATTTTGAAAAAAGACGTGCGATTAAATAGCAACACTGCACACCGAAAGTCACCCACAAAATTGACAAATGGCGGGTTTGGCGGTGCGCTTGGGCGTTTTTGCTGTGGCGTTTTTGCTTGGGGGTGTGGGTTTATTTATTTATTTGAACAGGTTATAGCGGACAATGCAGCGAATGGCGCTGACCCCGTCTTTCCAGCCAATTTTTTTACCCTCTTCATATGTGCGCCCTTGGTAGGAAATGCCGACCTCTTCGATTCTCGGGGTTGGGTATGCGCGAGCTATTTTGGCGGTCATTTCCGGTTCAATGCCGAAACGGTTTTCCTGTAAATCAAGGCCACGAATGATGTCGCCCTTGAAAACTTTGTAACAGGTTTCCATGTCGGTTAAGCGCAGCCCGCTAAAAATATTGGAAAGCATGGTTAGAAATTTGTTGGCGATAACGTGGCGCACATAACGCGCATCGGCGGGTAATTCATTTTTAAAGCGCGAACCGTACACAACATCGGCCCGCCCGCTTAAAATCGGCTCAAACAATAATGGATAGTCGCTGGGGTTGTATTCAAGATCTGCGTCTTGAACCATTACTATGTCGCCAGTGGCATTGGCGAACCCGGTTCTTAGCGCCCCACCTTTGCCGGTGTTGGCGCTGTGGCGAACCGCTTTTATTCGGGGGTCAAGATCGGCCAGTTGTGATGCAATTTCAAACGACCTGTCTTTTGAACAATCATCAACAATCACCAATTCAATGCCAAGACCCGAACTATCGGCCGCCATTACCCGGTGAACCAGTTTTTCTAATGTAGCTTCTTCGTTAAAACACGGAACAACAATTGAAACGGTGGAAATGCCAAATCTGTTAGTATGATTTTTTGTTTTTTTGCTCATTGGGCTCATAGGGCTCATTGGTATGTCGTCCGGGTTAAGTGCACCGTGGCTATTAGCTGTGGCATTAAAATAATTCATT
>JAOULV010000390.1 GCA_029881835.1 Rhodospirillaceae bacterium | reverse complement strand
TTTTTTGGTAAAAAAATTATTTTTTATTGAGTATTTTCTTTACCTTGTTAGACATATCCAGCCTTGAAACCTGCGGCAGGTTATTTCCCAAAAGCGGGGTCAGGTATTCCATAAACTTGGGCGTAATGTCGTTGCCTTCTTTGTTTATCATGTTGGCCGACATTACCTTGGTTTTGGCGGCAACGTCAGAAACCTTGGACAGTTTGTATTCAACCGCATAGTTGCCGGTGCGGTGAATGGTAACCGTGCCGTGCGGTTTGCCGGAAAAATGCGCAAACTGTACTGCTTTTTCACCAACTTCGCGGGCTTCAATCTGGTCAATGTCGGAAACGCAACCAAGGAACGAGCGTTGCAAATAACCAAAGGTATCGCCACGCACGCGTTTGATTGGGGTTTTGGCTTTTATTTCGTCGCACAACAAATCGGCCAAGGCGCCGGTGCCGGAAAGCTGAACGTTACCGTGCGCATCTTTTTCAACGGTTTTCATTAGCTTGGAAATAATCGGTGTTCCCTTGGCATCGTGCACACCTTCGGAAACCGCAACAATGCAACGGCCCAAACGGTCATAAACTTTTTTAACGTCACTAACAAACTGTTTGGGATCAAACGTGCGCTCGGGCAGGTAAATTAAATGCGGGCCGTCATCATTGTATGTGCGCCCACCGGCCGCAGCCGCGGTTAGGAAACCGGCGTGCCTGCCCATTACCACGCCAACATAAACACCTTTTAATGCGGCGTTGTCTTGGTTGATGCCGGCAAAAGCGCTGGAAACAAATTTTGCCGCAGATGGGAAGCCCGGGGTGTGGTCATTGACCATAAGGTCATTATCGATTGTTTTGGGAATGTGTATGCAGGTTAGATCATGACCGGTTTTTTGTGCGTGTTCGGCAATGATGCGCGCGGCATCGGATGAATCGTTGCCACCAATATAAAAAAATGTGCCAATATCGTGCGCTTTTAAAACGCGGGAAATTTCTTCGCAATATTTTTGATCTGGTTTATCGCGGGTTGAACCCAGCGCCGAACACGGCGTGGCGGCGACGGCTTCTAAATTGGCCGTGGTTTCCTTGGTCAGGTCGAGGAAATTTTCATTTATAATGCCAGATACGCCATGAAGCGATCCGTAAACATGCTGGACTTGTGGAAATTTGCGCGATTCCAAAATGGCGCCAACAAGCGACTGGTTGATAACGGCTGTCGGCCCACCGCCTTGCGCAATTAGAACTTTATTACTTAACATGAATTCCTCCCCTTATATTTTGTGCTTTTTGATTATTGTGGCCCATAGGGCCATTTTTTTACTATATTAGTGGTTTTCTAACATAACCATAGCGCCAGTTTAAATGGAAATCATCACCTTTGGCGTTTTGGCATTTTTCCCGGTATTTAGCGGTTTTTAAGGGCGGGCGAGGGGTGTGTGATCCGGCGCCAAAGGATGCTTGGGTGGTGATTGGGGGTCGGCCAGAGGTTGGCTAGGCTTGTCTTGGGGTCGGCTGGGGCTTGGCTTGGGATATGGAATAAATTAAGGGGCGGCGGACCCCTTAGCTATTTTTAGCAGTGAAGGCTTGATTTTTTCTTTCCAAGGGGGTACGAAGTCTCCGCCTTTAATACGACCCCTTCGTCTAGAGGCCTAGGACACTGCCCTTTCACGGCGGCAACACGGGTTCGAATCCCGTAGGGGTCGCCATTTTCCCAAAATAGCATT
>JAOULV010000389.1 GCA_029881835.1 Rhodospirillaceae bacterium | reverse complement strand
TTTTGGGTAATACGTTCCCCCTGCCCGTTCATAGGCATCGGCCCAGCCGTGGTCAAAAACATACTCACCAAGGGAATTACCCTTGAGATAAAGTGCCATAACCCCAAGCAGGCGAGCATCACCATCCCTTAGGGTCAAATGTTGTGCCATCCACCCGGTTTCAGGTTTGACCGCACCGCTTTGCTCTAACCCCAACAAAAACGCATGGCTGACAAATGGATTGCCGTTTCCAGCGCACGCGTCCCAATCATCCGCATCAATTTCTGCAATGGCGGGGATAACCGAAATTTGAAATGTGTCGCTACCGTCGGGCATGGTATTTATATGATGGCGGGTTAGGCGGGGGACAAGCAAGCATTTCTATGAACCAGAAGCATTTGCCTAATGAATTGTTGTGCCAAATGTGATATACTAACTCCCTCTAAAAAAAAGAATATTAGCCTTATATGACACAACCAAATGAAATGGGGGTGTGCTATGAAGTTTTCCATCAAATACAATCAACTTGACTGGTGGCCGTGGATGTTGATCGGCGTTGGGATCGGTGCTGGGCTTGTTGGCCTTGAGGTAGGCTACATGGCGGCGGGGGTCATAAGTATACTTAACCTGATTTATTACATAATTCGCGACAAAAGCATCACCAGTTTCCCGGTGCAGGTACGCTGGGTTTGGTTAGCATTCATGGGTATTGCCATGTGGCCGCCAATGGCGTGGTTTTACTGGCCGTTATTTGGCGGAATGGTTTTGGTGGTATTTTTTGATCGTTGTGGGATTGCCCGCGTATTGGTCAAGATGCCGTGGAACCGTGACGTAGCACTTAAATAATTTGTCGCTAACGCCTTGGCGGTTAGGAAATTTCGAAAGTTCCCTCAACCTCAACCGAAACACCCAGCGGCAGGCTTGGCACACCAACGGCGGCGCGCGCATGTTTGCCGGCATCACCGAAAACTTCTGCCATTAGGTCGGACGCGCCGTTTATTACTTTCGGCTGGTCGGTAAAATCGGCGGTGGAATTAACAAACCCGCCAAGGCGCACCACGCGCTTTACCTTTGATAGGTCACCCCCACAGGCGGCCTTGACCTGGGCTATCAGGTTAATTGCGCAAATGCGCGCGGCCTGGTAGCCGTCATCCACGGTTAAAGTATTGCCCAAACGGCCCAGCGATTTAATTTCGCCCGCAACCATGGGCAACTGCCCCGATACAATCACCAGATTTCCCGTTTGCACAAAAGGCACATAATTTGCCGCAGGGGCGGGGGCTTGGGGTAATTCGATACCTAGTTCTTTTAAGCGGGCTTCAACTTGGTTGCTCATGCGGGGGGATCCTTTATTCGGTTTGTTGCAATATGGTTTTTCAGTACTTTACGTCAGGATTGATTTCCCGTACATCCCCTTATGAACACGCATTTTATGGGAGAAAACCATTGTTTAAAGTAAACGAATATTTTGACGGCTTGGTAAAATCCATCGCCTTTCAGGGGCAAAACCTGCCCGCCACCGTTGGGGTGATGGCGCCCGGTGAATACGAATTTGGAACATCTGAAAAAGAAACCATGAGCGTGGTTTCAGGTGAAATGACCGTAAAGTTGCCCAATAGTGATAATTGGCAGACCTTCAAAGCGGGCGAAAGCTTTGTGGTTGAAGCGGGAAACAAGTTTCAGTTAAAGATAGCTGGTGATTGTGCTTATCTTTGTACCTATGGTTAAGGTTGT
>JAOULV010000388.1 GCA_029881835.1 Rhodospirillaceae bacterium | reverse complement strand
AATAAAAAACCCGAGGCGAAACAAAAACCCGCTGCCTAAAGCAGCGGGTTTTAATAATGGTGGAGCCGAGGGGAATCGAACCCCTGACCTCTTGCATGCCATGCAAGCGCTCTCCCAACTGAGCTACGGCCCCAAAAAGTAAGTCTGTAATGGCAAGCGCCATATTTTGTGGCGTTTTAAAGCCGCCCGGAACTTAATCGGGCCAAGGAAAAATCACAAGGGGAAATATCTAAAAACCCCCATGCCCGCCGGTGGCGGTGCCCGGCGCTTGGTTATTCTTCGTCTTCCACTAATTCCATTACATCATCTAAGTCTTCTTCATCGTCACCGATAAGGTCGGATGCGTCTTCAAGCAAGGAATCGTCGTCCTCATCGTCATCGTCATCTTCCTCAACGTCCTCGATTGAAACCTCAATATCGTCATCATCCAGATCATCATCCAGATCATCATCCAGGTCATCGTCTAGGTCATCATCCAGATCGTCATCCAGATCGTCATCCTCGTCTTCTTTGGCCTTGGCCTTGGCTTTTAATTTGGCCATAGCGGCTTTTTCTTCTGCTGCTTCAGCTGCGGCCAAGGCTGCGGCTGCGGCTGCGGCTTCTTCGGCTAATACTTTTTGTGATTTTTTCTTTTTGGGTTTTTCAATTATTGCTTCGGTGCCGCACTTGGGGCACACGGCCGGGGTTTTTCCAAGGTCGAAAAAACGGGCATCACAATTTGAACATACGTGCTTATCGCCTAGCTTAGGTTTACCCACCGGGTGGTCCTCCACTTATTGGTTTATCTTTCAAGCGCCGAAAGAACGGCTTAAGGCCAATTGCCATGAACTGGGCCCCCTGTCAAAAGGAAAAATGCAAATCCGCCACTCGCGCAAATGAAGCAATCATGCTAGAGACCAATATACACCGACCCTTGGCCCTCAGGGGTACGGGAAAAACCGCCTTAAGGCATTTGATAAACGGAATTTTTTGTGGATTTTTAAGCTTATGGGCAAAATGGTTTCTATGACCGCTACCCCCCTTGCGGGCACATCTTTGGTGCCGGGGGATAAATCAATTTCTCACCGGGCTTTGATGCTGGGCGCGATTGCGGTGGGTGAAACGCGAATCCACGGATTGCTTGAAGGCGAAGACGTACTAGCCACCGCCGGTGCCATGCGGGCTATGGGGGTTGATGTAAAAAAAACCGCCCAACAATGGGTTGTTAACGGGGTCGGTTTGGGCGGCCTTGGCCAGCCCGATGGCCCGCTTGATATGGGAAATTCCGGCACAGCCGCCAGATTATTAATGGGGCTTTTGGCCGGCCATGAAATAAACGCAACCTTGGTGGGCGATAAATCCCTATCAAGCAGGCCGATGAAGCGCGTCACGGAACCGCTAAAACAAATGGGTGCCAACTTTGAAAGCGAAGGGGGCAATGATCAATTACCGCTAACTATCAGTGGCACATCGCAGCCCATGCCCATTAGCTATGATTTACCGGTGGCGTCCGCCCAGGTAAAATCGGCCATCTTGTTGGCCGGGCTTTGTGCACGCGGCACTACCACTGTGGTTGAGCCCCACCCGACCCGCGATCACACGGAAAAAATGTTATCGGCCTTGGGCGCGGAAATAAAAATCACCAACCGCCCAGACGGGGAGCGCGAAATTTCGCTCAAAGGTCAGCCCGAACTTAGCGCGGTTGAAATAACCGTACCCGGCGATATTTCGTCGG
>JAOULV010000386.1 GCA_029881835.1 Rhodospirillaceae bacterium | reverse complement strand
GAACTGTTACAGCGATCACGGCTTATTTTGGCGCAGGAATATATTTATACGGAATTCGACTGGCGGGTCGGTATATTGCGCGGTGAACCATTGTATGTTTGCCAATATCGAATGTCGCGAAATCATTGGCAAATAGTAAATCACAATGCCGATGGCACTTTCCGTGAGGGCGGTTTTAAGACGCTAGCCGTTGAAGATGCCCCGAAAGAAGTGGTCGAAATCGCAACTCGCGCCGCAAGGTTAATCGGAGACGGTTTGTATGGCGTTGATTTAAAGCAAACCGAAAATGGAATTTTTGTGATTGAGGTCAATGATAACCCCAGCCTTGAAAAGGGCGTCGAAGACAAAGTTATTAAAGACGACCTTTACACAAGCATAATCGGGGAATTTATAAAGCGTATTAATGAACGTGCCTGATGGTGTTTAGCGTTAAGCTGACATAACCCCCCTTAAGGAGAAAACGGCAATGTCAAAACCTGCCATTGATAATAAATATCTACAGAAAACATTGGAAAGTTTATTAAGCATACCAAGCCCGTCCGGCATGACCGAAGCGGCTGTTAATATGGTATGTGGCGAACTTGATGACATGGGAATCCCTTATACGCTAACCAATCGTGGTGCAATCAAAGCTTTTGTAGCGGGCAAAAAAGGCGCGCCACACCGGGCGGTGGCGGTGCATCTTGATACCTTGGGGGCAATGGTCAAACGCCTAAAGCCAAATGGCAGGCTAGGGTTGGTTGCGGTTGGTACGTGGTCTTCACGCTTTGCCGAGGGTGCCAGAGTTTTAATTCACAGCGATAACGGAAAAAAATATCGCGGAACGGTGTTGCCGTTAAAAGCATCTGGTCACACTTATCACAAAGAAATTGATAGCCAGCCAACCACTTGGGAAAATTTGGAAATTCGCGTTGATGAAGCGTGCAAAAATTCTGACGACTTGTGGAAAATTGGAATACGGGTTGGGGATTTTATATCGGTTGATACAAATTTTGAAATTAGCGATAGCGGATATATAAATTCGCGCCACTTGGATGACAAGGCGGGCGTGGCATCGGTATTGGCTGCATTGCGCGCATTAAAAAAAGCAAAAACCACCCCTTCAATGAATTGCCATATTTTATTTACCACTACCGAAGAAATCGGAACCGGTGGGGCGCATATAATTGATCCTGAGGTAAAGGAACTGGTTTCAATTGATAACGGAACCATGGCACCAGAACAAAATACTTGCGAATTTGGCGTAACCATTGCCATGCAGGACTTAGGTGGGCCGTTTGACAGGCCGTTAAGCATGCATTTAATCGATATTTGTCGGCGCGAAAATCTGGAATTCAGTCGTGATGTTTTTAATTATTACCTATCTGACGGTGCCGGGGCGCAAAAAGCGGGGCATGATTTGCGGGTGGCGCTTATGTGCTTCGGGCTTGATGCATCTCATGGTTATGAGCGCGTACATATAAAATCACTGCAGACCGTTGCCAGCCTGGTTATGGGGTATTTGCTGTCGGAACAATTATCGGTTCCGGCCAAAGGAAACGCAAAAAAATCAAAAACAGATACGGAACGGCAAACCCAAAAATAGCCCAGTGGCATTTTCGCACGATGCCACCTATGAAAAATTATTTATTTTCAATAAGTTAAAAAAATACCCCGGCAGGGGTGGCAAAATCATATTTGCTGCCTTATATTAGAAAAAACTAAATTGACTATTTGGC
>JAOULV010000387.1 GCA_029881835.1 Rhodospirillaceae bacterium | reverse complement strand
GCCTTCATTTCATCAGTCTGGGCGCAAGCACCAAGAAACAGTAAAGCCGCCGCCATAAAGATTTTAAGCATAATCATTTTCCCCCTATCAGATTATGCCACTCATCCTCGCTCAATACCACAACCCCCAGCTCGCGCGCCTTTTTTTCCTTTGATCCGGCACCGGGCCCGGCCACCACATAATCGGTCTTTTTGGAAACAGAGCCAGATACCTTGGCGCCCAGGCTTTCCGCCGTGGCCTTGGCTTCCGGTCTGGTCATGGTTTCAAGGGTTCCGGTAAATACCACGGTTTTACCCGCAACCTTTGACGCTGTATCGGGTTGGGAAAAATCTTCAACCGAAACGTAACTTAACAAATCGTCCAAAACCGTAATGTTATGCGGTTCGTTGAAAAATTCGATTATATCGCCAGCCATTGATGCGCCAATACCATCAATTGCCAGCAGGTCGGCCATGGCGTCAGAACCAACAACTTTGGCCGCAAGCATGGATTTTCTTAAAACATCCATTGAGCCATAGGTTTTTGCCAGCAACCTTGCGGTGGCTTGACCCACCTGATTGATACCCAACGCATATATAAAACGCGGCATTTCAATTTTGCGGCGACTTTCGATTGCCGCTAAAAGATTATTGATGGATTTTTCTTTCCACCCTTCGCGCCCGTGCAGGTTTTCTGACCTTAGGCGAAATATATCGGCCGGGCTTTTTATCAGGCCGTCTTCAAAAAAGCTTACGATGTGTTTGCCGCCCAAACCTTCGATATCAAATGCGTCACGTGAAACAAAATGTTTTAACCGTTCGCCCGCTTGCGCTTTGCAGGTTAGGCCACCGGTGCACCGGGTTGCGGCCTCGCCCTTTTCGCGCACCGCATGGGCATCACAAACCGGACAGGTTTTGGGAAAAATGTATTTTTTGCGCGAGGCGTGGTTTTTGTCCTTTATTGCCTCAACCACCTGGGGGATAACATCACCGGCACGCTGGATTATTACCCTGTCGCCTTCGCGGATATCAAGCTCTGCTATGTAATCGGCGTTGTGCAACGTCGCCCGGCTGACCACCACCCCGCCAACGGTTATGGGTTCAAGCTCGGCCACAGGGGTCAACACCCCGGTACGGCCAACCTGAACGGTAATTTTATTTAATATGGTTTCGGCTTTTTCTGCCGGAAATTTATGCGCCACCGCCCAGCGGGGTGAGCGGGCAACGAAACCAAGGCGTTCTTGCCAATCAAGGCGATTGATTTTGTAAACAACCCCGTCAATATCGTAAGGGAGAGTTGCGCGCTCATGACCAATTTTTTCGTAAATCTTCAACAGCGCACCAAGGTCGCCTGCCAAGTTTGCCAGCGGGTTAACCTGAAACCCCCATTTTTTCAAATGTTCAAAATATCCCCATTGGGTATCCCACAACATTTCAGAAACATCGCCCCAAGCGTAAGCAAAAAATCTCAACGGGCGCTCTTTGGTAATAGTGCTGTCTAGTTGGCGCAAAGATCCGGCAGCGGCATTGCGCGGGTTGGCAAAAACCTTCCCCCCGGTTTTTTCCTGCGCTTTGTTAAGCTCGGCAAAATCGGGCTTGGTCATATAGATCTCGCCACGGACTTCAAGCACATCTGGGGCAGCGTCAATTTTTTGTGGGATATCGCCAATGGTTTTGGCGTTTTCGCTTACGTCTTCGCCTTCGGCCCCGTCACCACGGGTGGCGGCCTGAACCAACACA
>JAOULV010000385.1 GCA_029881835.1 Rhodospirillaceae bacterium | reverse complement strand
CGAAGACGAATTTTCATTTTTTGATTTTACCATTCCGGGCTTGGTTCTGGCCGGGGCGGGGATGGTTTATTTGCTGGTTATAGCACCTTTTATTTTGCCAAGGCGCGAAGCCATGGCCGAAACCTTGGCCGGCGGCACGGGCACGGGTGGGCGGCAATACATAGCGCAAATAAAAATCGGCGAAGGTTCTAAATTGCTGGGCGAACAAGCCCGGGGTGGTATTTTTTCAGGCCTTGGCAACATGACGCTTCGCATGGTGCAGCGCGGCGAGGTCGCAATATTACCCCCGTTTGAAGATTTTACCGCAACCGTTGGTGATGTATTGGTGGTTGCCGCTACCCGGGGCGAACTGGCCGAAGCGCTAACCCATGACCCCGAAGGTCTTTACCCCGATTTAGGCGACAATGCCGCCGCGGGCGAGGTTCCGCACATTGGCTTCAAGGCTGACCCCGACGATAGCGCCGGTGATAACACCGATGATGCCCCATGGCATGGCGGTGAACGGGTATTGGCCGAAGCCATGATACCGCCGACATCGCTGCTTATTGGGCAAACCCTGCAGAAAATAGGTTTTCGCTATAAAACCAAATGTATCGTTTTGGGCGTGCAACGCCGCTCGCGCATGATCCGTACGCGGATGACCGACATTCGTTTGCAGGCAGGTGATGTGTTGTTATTGCAAGGAAGCCCCGAAGCGGTGCGTGATTTGCGCCTTAGTTCCGATGTCGCCCTGATTGAATGGTCGGCAGCAAGCCTGCCGGCGGTGCACCATGCCAAGCCGGCGGCACTGATTTTATTATTCGTGGTTGTGGCATCGGCAAGCGGGGCGCTGCCAATTGTGGTGGCGGCGCTTAGCGGGGCATCGGCCATGGTGGCATTAGGCGTTATGAACATTCGCCAAGCCGCCCGTGCGGTTGATAGCAAAATTTTGACCATGATCCCAGCGGCCCTTGCCATGGGGGTGGCCATGCACGAAACCGGTGGCGCACACTTTATTGCCGATGCGGTGGTCGGTGCCTTTTCCGGCGCGTCACCGGTGGTAATACTTTCGGTATTTTTTATAACCATGGTCGGGCTTACCAATATTATTAGTTCAAAAGCCATGGCGGTTTTGTTTACCCCCATTGCGGTTGATCTGGCCCATAGCCTTGGCGCTTCGCCCACCGCATTTGCAGTAGCGGTGGTGTTTGCGGCGAATTGTTCGTTCGCTTCACCCATCGGCTATCAGACCAACCTGTTGGTTATGGCGCCGGGGCATTACAAATTTTCCGATTTTGCCAGGGTCGGTCTGCCCTTGATATTGGTTGTTTGGGCGGCATTTACCCTGTTCGTTCCGTGGTATTACGGGATTTAAAAAAATTACTGTTGCACACCCGTGGGGACTCGCCCTATAAGGGCGGCGGGCCACGTTCCCCCAACGGAGCGCGACCCTTCTGCCGAAAGGCGAAGGGCTTTTTTTGAGACTTGTTTTCTTTTCTGCCATCGGTGTAACCGCATTCATGCACCATCATTTTAGGCAAGAAAGGCAAAGTTTCATTTGAAGATATCTCCCTTCGCTGGCTCGTAACGAAGGGAGTTTTTTTATGACTAATATCCAAAAGCCGGACACCAGACCGGCAAATCCTAATTTTTCATCCGGCCCTTGTGCCAAACGTCCGGGTTGGACGGTAGATGCTTTATCCGGCGCATTGATCGGGCGTTCGCATCGTTCCGGCCCGGGT
>JAOULV010000078.1 GCA_029881835.1 Rhodospirillaceae bacterium | reverse complement strand
CCAAATGCTCCCATGGCAAAAATTCCAGCTAAAACATCACCGGGTGCCGAAGCCGCCGCCAGCGCACCGTAAAGAAGACCACAGGGAATAAACCCAAGGGTTAGCCCAAGACCATATCCGCGCCACCCGGTGGGATTTGAAAAAAGCGGACGGGCAATTTTATTTAACTTTTGCGCCAGCAAACCGTCACCCGTTTGCCCGGTGTTATTAAAAATACGGGGAAGGGGTATCCCTAATCGTTGCAAGGCGTAGCCTGCAAAAAATATTGCAGCGAAAATCAGCAAAATGGCACCAACCCAACCAAGGTTCATCAGATCAAAAATTCCACCCGTCAAAAAAGACGCAACCCCACCCAGTGCCATATAGGTTGTTAAACGACCAAGATGATAAGGCGCCAATGCGGCACCTTTTAAGCGATGGAATTCATGCATTTGCGATGCGGGGATACTTTCCAATCTTGATGTCACTTGCGATAACACAAACGGCCCGCACATTCCCGCGCAATGGGCGGCGCTACCGGCAAGCCCCGCCAAAAACAGGCTTATAAGCGTGGTGGAATTATTCGCCGCCGTGGTCGTGCAATATGCGATTCCTGCGTTAAATAAATGCACCAATGCCGGATCTTGTTCCACTAGTACCCCGCTTTGTGATATTTTCTTACAAATCAAATAGATAGAGGCTTGATAAAAATCAAACCTTCATGGACATCAATAGACTAAAAAGACAGTCAAACTAAGTATATTATATTTTTCTAATGTTTGTTATACAAATCCCCAGAACTTAAATAACCGTGTATTATAAGCATCAAAGACCCAATATTTTAAGGGCCAGTTTGTTTGCCGAGGGAGACTATTTATGAATCAAGCCATTGCCTCACCATCCTATAACGAGGATGTAGTGAAAAAATTCGTCATTGCCGCAGCGTTCTGGGGCATTGTCGGCTTTCTGGTCGGCGTAGTGATAGCTTTTCAGCTAGCCTATCCGGTCCTTAACCTTGATCTAGAATGGACCAGTTTTGGCCGTTTGCGCCCGGTCCATACATCGGCGGTTATTTTTGCCTTCGGCGGAAATATTCTTATTGGCTCTTCCCTTTATATTGTTCAGCGCACCAGCCGGGTTACGTTGTTTGGTGGGCCAGCCTTGGCCAACATGGTTTTTTGGGGATACCAAATATTTATTGTCATGGCGGCATTGGGTTATGTGCTTGGCGTTACCCAGGGCAAAGAATACGCCGAACCTGAATGGTATGTTGACCTGTGGCTTACGGTTATTTGGGTTATGTATCTGGTTGTGTTTGCCGGAACGCTGATTACCAGAAAAGAATCACATATATATGTGGCCAACTGGTTCTTCCTTGCATTTATAATTACCGTTGCCATGCTGCATTTGGGCAATAACGTGGCGCTTCCGGTTTCGTGGTTTGGCGCCAAAAGCTATATTGCCTGGGCAGGCGTGCGCGATGCCATGACCCAGTGGTGGTATGGTCATAATGCGGTTGGGTTTTTCCTGACCGCCGGTTTTTTGGGTATGATGTATTATTACATTCCCAAACAGGCCGAACGCCCGGTTTATTCTTATCGTTTGTCGGTGATTCATTTTTGGGCGATTACGTTCCTTTATATTTGGGCCGGCCCGCACCATTTGCATTACACCGCATTGCCCGATTGGGCCCAGACCCTTGGCATGACATTCTCGATCATGTTGTGGATGCCATCGTGGGGCGGCATGATCAACGGTATCATGACGCTGTCTGGCGCATGGGATAAATTACGCACCGATCCGGTCTTGCGTTTCCTTGTTACCTCTGTCGGTTTTTACGGTATGAGCACGTTTGAAGGGCCGCTAATGTCTATCAAGGTGGTTAACTCGCTCAGCCATTATACCGATTGGACCATCGGTCACGTTCATTCCGGTGCGCTTGGCTGGAACGCGCTTGTTAGCTTTGGCGCGCTTTACTTCCTAGTGCCGAAATTGTGGAATCGCGAACGGCTTTATTCGCTGCGTTTGGTGAACCTGCACTTCTGGTTCGCGACCTTAGGCATCGTGCTTTACATAACTGCCATGTGGATTTCCGGCATTATGCAGGGCCTGATGTGGCGCACCTATGACACGCTTGGATTCTTGCAGTATTCGTTTATCGAAACGGTTGAAGCCATGCACCCATATTATGTAATCCGTGCCTTGGGCGGCGTTTTGTTCCTAATCGGTGCATTGATCATGGTTTATAACCTGTGGATGACCGCCAAGGGCAAAACCCGCAATGAAGCACCAATTGCGCTGGCGCCATCTGCGTCCAGTGCTGGCAATTAAAGGAAGGGAAATAGAACAATGCAATCACTTCTCGAACGCAACGTAATCCTTCTCTCCATTGCTATTTTGGTTACCGTATCCATTGGTGGGTTGGTGCAAATTGTGCCGCTTTATACAATTGAAAACACCATAGAAAAGGTTGACGGAATGCGCCCCTATACCCCGCTAGAACAGGCTGGGCGTAACATTTACATCCGCGAAGGTTGCTATCTGTGCCACAGTCAGATGATCCGTCCATTCCGCGACGAAGCAGAACGCTATGGACATTATTCATTGGCGGCGGAAAGTATGTATGACCATCCTTTCCAGTGGGGATCAAAACGTACCGGTCCCGATCTGGCCCGTGTCGGTGGAAAATATTCCAACGAATGGCATACCGAACACCTGATAGACCCGCGTGCCGTGGTGCCGGAATCAATCATGCCGGGGTATCCGTTTATGGCGACAACCCCGCTTAATTTTGATGATGCTGGCGAACACCTAAAAACACTGCGTGCCGTTGGCGTGCCTTACAGCGACGATCAAATTGCCAACGCTTTAGCAGATTTAAAAACCCAAGCCACCGGCGAAAATGGTGACGGTGATGTTGAAGGCCTTAAAAACCGCTATCCCAATGTTCCTTTGGGTGATTTTGACGGCAATCCAGATCAGCTAACCGAAATGGATGCCTTGGTTGCCTACCTGCAAATGCTTGGCACGTTGGTTGATTTTTCCAGCGTTGATGCCAAGTCAATTGAGCGATAGGGGGTATTTGAAATGGATATTACAGCAATTTCAGATATGGCCAGATCGAGCTGGGTAGTGTGGCTGATGCTTCTTTTTGCTTTTATTGTGTTTTGGGCTTTCCGTCCAAAAAACAAAGAACGCTTCGAAGAAGATGCAAAAATTATTTTTAAGGATGACAAAAACGGAGGGATAAGCCATGGCGGAAATTGAAAAAGATGCCGTTAGTGGCCGTGATACAACCGGACACGAATGGGATGGCATTAAAGAACTAAATACGCCTTTGCCGCGCTGGTGGCTTTATACCTTTTATGTTTCCATTATATGGTCGATTGGCTATTGGGTAGTTTATCCCGCATGGCCAACGCTAAGCGATTACACAAAAGGCGTGATTGGTTATTCGTCTAGGGGTGAATTGGCTAGCGAACTTGAGGCGCGTGATAAATCGCGCACCGTCTGGACAGATAAATTTGCCGCCCTTCCGATTGAGGATATTTCAAAAGATTCAGAGCTTTTGAATTATGCCATGGCGGGCGGGCGGGCCATTTTTGCCGAAAACTGTGCGCCGTGTCATGGCGCGTCCGGTTCGGGCATTGGTTCTTATCCGGTTCTTGCCGATGATGATTGGATTTGGGGCGGCGCGGTTGGTGATATTTACACCACTGTAAATTATGGTATCCGCTCTACCCATAATGATACTCGCTTGGGTGAAATGCCTAATTTTGCTGATGAAGGCATGCTCGGCAAAGAACAAGTATCAGATGTTGCAGAATACGTGCTGTCCTTATCGGGTGGCGCAAGCGACAATGCATCCGCTGGTCGCGGGGCAGAAATATTTGCCACCGAATGTGCAAGCTGTCACGGTGAAAATGGCGAAGGTGTGCCAAGCATGGGTGCTCCGCGCCTGAGCGACGGCATTTGGCTTTATGGCAAAACCAAACAAAACATAGTTTCGCAAATTAGCACCCCAAAACACGGCGTCATGCCTGCTTGGGTTGATCGTTTGGATGATGTTTCGATTAAACAAGTCAGCGTTTATGTTCATTCGCTAGGTGGCGGGCAGTAACGCAGACCTTGTTGCAGATTTATATTGGGGGCGGTGATCGTAATATTTGCGGTGCCGCCCCTTGTTTTAGGCAAAACAAATGAACGGCGAACCAGATAACAAAAAACAACAAGTAAATGCCTCGCTTTATTCCAAGCACCTAAAGGTTTACCCGCAACGCATTGCAGGGACCTTTCGTCGGCTTAAATGGGCGGTGCTGGGTACACTGTTGGGCCTTTATTACATTGTTCCGTGGGTCAGGTGGGACCGTGGTGCCAGCGCGCCCGATCAGGCGGTGTTGCTCGATATGGCGGGCAGAAGAGGATATTTTTTTGATATCGAGATTTGGGCGCAAGAAGTTTATTACCTGACCGGAATCTTGATATTGGGCGCGGTCGGGCTTTTTCTCGCAACTACATTGGCGGGGCGCGTGTGGTGCGGCTTTACCTGCCCACAAACGGTATGGACAGATTTGTTTTTGTGGGCCGAGCGTCTGATAGAAGGCGACCGTAACAAACGGATGAAATTGGATAATTCACCGCTTAGCATGGAAAAAGCGGTTAAGAAAATTACCAAACATTTTTTATGGATTATTATTGCCTTGGCCACCGGTGGGGCATGGATTTTTTATTTTGTCGATGCGCCAACTGCCGCGGTGAATTTATTAAATGGCACGGCATCGAGCACGCTTTATGGTTTTGTTGCACTATTTTCCGGTTTTACATATTTGCTGGCAGGTTGGGCGCGCGAACAGGTGTGTATATACATGTGCCCATGGCCACGTTTCCAAGGGTCAATGTTTGACGAAGATTCTTTGTTGGTAACTTACGAAGAATGGCGTGGCGAACCACGGGGCAAAGCAAAAAACAAAGATGACGACAAAACAATGGGCGATTGCGTTGATTGTGGCCTTTGCGTCAATGTTTGCCCAACCGGAACCGACATTCGCCTCGGTCAGCAGTTTACCTGTATCGGTTGCGCGCTTTGTATTGATGCCTGCAATTCCATAATGGGAAAACTTGGGCGTCCGGGAAACCTTATTGCTTACGATTCCATTTCCAACCAGCTATCGCGCGCCGAAGGCAAGCCGGTTAAAAAACGCTTTTTCCGCCCCCGGGTCATTGCTTATATGGGAATCATTATTGCGGTGATTGGGGTCATGGCTATTTCGCTGGCGACCAGAAACCGTATCGAGATCAATATCCAGCGTGATCGCGCCCCGCTGTTTATTACGCTTTCCAATGGCGATATTCGCAACGGTTACACTTTCAAGATTCTAAACATGGAATCTATTAATAATAGCTATGTCTTGCGGGCGGACGAACCACGCGGCGCAGTTATTAGCATTATCGGGGTTGAAGAAAATGGCGCCAAAGAGGTTGTGCTCAATGTTGCCCCTGACAGCATTGGCACATTTAGGGTTTTTGTGCGAATGCCGCAGAATGAATTAAAAAATAAATCCAGTGATATGAAATTTGTGCTGGTTAATTTGAAAACTGGTATGGAAATAGAGCAAAAAACAGTATTCTATGGCCCAGATAAATAAACAGGGAAAAGCGGGTGATAAAAATGGCAACTGCTGGTAATCGTTCTCCGGGCTGGTGGTATCCGTGGCTGTTTGTTGGCGGCTTGGGTATTGTTGTTATTGTAAATGGCATTCTTGTTTATTTTGCCACTAATTCATGGACCGGGCTTTCCACCGATGGCCATTACGACAAGGGCCTTGCCTACAACCAAACCCTTGATGCCCAGCGTCAGCAAAATGCTTTGGGGTGGAAGGTTGATTTCAATTATGGCCCCGATGGTAATTTATCGATCAAATTTATTGATGCCAATGGCGCCCCGCTTGATGGCTTAACGGTTACGGCCAACCTTTATCGCCCATCCCAAGACGATGTCGATTATAGCGTTGCTTTGCAACCAACCCCATTGGGGTCTTATCAAACGCAGTTGCAGTTGCCTTTACCCGGATTATGGGAAGTGCGTTTGAGCGCAGTTCGCGGTAGCGATACATTTCGCCTAAGGCGGCGCATCCAAGTTCCTTAATGGCAGGTACCTTAATGGCTGACTGTCTTCATTGTGGCTTACCAATCCCTTACAATAGCAGTGGCGGGAAAGAATTTTGTTGTGCCGGTTGCGAAGCGGCCTATGGCATGGTGCAGGGTTTGGGTTTGGAAAGCTATTATCAGCGTCGTTGCATTGACCCCGATGTGCGCCCCATGCGCCCCGAAGCGGAAGAAACGATTTTTGATTTTTCCTCTTACGTAAAAACCGAAGAAGACGGAACCGCATCATTACATTTAATGATTGAAGGAATGCAATGCGCGGCCTGTGTATGGCTGATAGAAAGCGTGCTTACCCGCCAAGAAGGCGTAATCCACGCGCGCATTAACATGACAACCCGTCGCTTGGTTTTAAAATGGCATCCGGAAAAATCTGATGTGGAAAAGCTGGTGGGCATAATAGGCCAGTTGGGATACAAAGCCGCACCGTTTGATCCATTGGTGTTAGGTGCGGAAACAAAAGCTTACGAAAAAAATCTGCTTATCAGCATGGCGGTCGCCGGTTTTGCCGCCGGTAATGTAATGTTATTTTCGGTTTCGGTGTGGGCGGGATATTTTCAGGGCATGGGTCCGGCGACGCGCGAGTTGATGCACTGGCTATCGGCATTGATAACCCTTCCGGCGGTGGCCTATGCCGGGGTGCCGTTTTATCGTTCTGCCATAACCGCGCTCAAAGCCCGGCGCACCAATATGGACGTACCTATTTCATTGGCGGTATTGCTGGCATCAGGGATGAGCCTGTTTGAAACCATGCGTGG
>JAOULV010000384.1 GCA_029881835.1 Rhodospirillaceae bacterium | reverse complement strand
GTTTTGGGTTGAATTTCCCAGATCAGACCTAGATAGAAATATGGCGGAAAATATATAAGCCCAGATATAAGCCAAGATATAATCTTAGGCCGCGTACGTTTATTTGGTTTTCTCAGGCGGCGGTTGGATTTGGCGGATGTAGCGAAAGAAACCAGTCTCGGGAATATAAATTTCAAAAGTATTGTCATCTATAAATTTATATTCGGTGCCTTCTTTCATTCCGGCAAAAAGAACTCTGAACCCGTTTTTGGTTGGCTCATATTCAACTCCCATTTCCAGCGAACCCGATTTTGCGCTGGTGGCGGTGAAGGTTATTTCTTTGGCCCCTTGGGTCGCCGTGATATAGGCTTTTTTATTGGCGGTTAATCCTTTTTGGTCAATTACCCAGGTGCCGACCATTTTGTTTACGGGCTTGGGGGCATCTTCAGAACAGCCAACAACAAGCACAAACGCCAGCGCGGCCAAAACCGACCTTGACGCAAACCAGTTCCATTTTATGGTTTTATAAAATTTCATTTTTCCCTCAGGTTAAAGCTATCATAATAGAAAAAGCCATATCTTGTCTTTAGGTTTATCTTTAGGAAGCGCCATGGATAAAAAACTATTCATCATAAATCCAGCTGGCTTTGGTGGGTTTACGACTGACGTTTGGCATGAATTTCTATCGCTTTGGGGCAAAGAAATTTTGCCTGAACATATTTATGTAACAACCGGGCCCGGGGATGCCAGAAAAAAAGCCGCCTCATGCGATAACTTTGACGTGATAGTTGCCGTTGGCGGTGATGGCACCATAGGCGAAGTTGCATCGGGGATTATGGACAAAATAAAAAATAATCCCGGTACGAAAATTCCGGCCTTGGCGGCCATTCCCGGTGGGGCAGGAAATGATGTTTGTCGGGCACTTGGCATAGCGTCAGTCGCCCAAGCGGTTGACGCCATATTGGCAAATAAACAAAAACCCTATGACCTTATTCGGGTTGATTGCATGAACGGGCAGGAAAAAGTTCAGCGTTATGCGATGATGTTTGCCAACGTTGGTTTTCCATCCAATGCATTGGCCACGCCATTTTTAAAACGTTTGCTTGGCGGCAGGCTGGCTTATCATTTTGCAATTTTTCTTAAACTTCTGGTTCACAGGCCACCAACGCTTTCGTTTGATGGCGGGGGCAGAATATTTAACGAAGCAAAATGGACAATTTTGGTGGCAAATATTGAACGCGCCGGCGGCGGCGGCGTTTGCCTTGCGCCGGGGTCGCGCTATGACGATGGTAAAATGAAAATCACGATTGTGCCAAAGCGCAATAAGCTAGCAATGTTATTAAAAGTTTTACCAAAAATAGCCGCCGGCAAACACATAAACGAACCGGGGTTTGATTTTTTTTCTGCCAGCGAAGCAACTGTATTGGCGCAAAACAAATGCATACTGGAAATTGATGGTGATACATTTGGCGAAACGCCGGTAACTTTTACCCACTGTCCCGGCGTTATAAATGTAGTGTGCTTAAACTAGCGAACCAAACTAATAAAAAACCCGAGGCGAAACAAAAACCCGCTGCCTAAAGCAGCGGGTTTTAATAATGGTGGAGCCCCCAGCCGCAGGCGGAAATAAAAAACCCGAGGCGAAACAAAAACCCGCTGCCTAAAGCAGCGGGTTTTAATAATGGTGGAGCCGAGGGGAATCGAACCCCTGACCTCTTGCATGCCATGCAAGCGCTCTCCCAACTGAGCTAC
>JAOULV010000383.1 GCA_029881835.1 Rhodospirillaceae bacterium | reverse complement strand
GATGGAAAATGAAACATTTTTTACCGCCTCAACCGCGCGCACGCCGCTGCCAAAGCTGACCGAAAGGTTTTTTATTTCTAAAATTGGCTTCATGGAAAAACCTTACTTAAATACTTCATTTAAAAACTTTTCTGGGGTCGAACGCATCGCGCACCGCTTCACCGATAAAAATTAACAGCGTCAACATTATTGCCAGTGTAAAAAACCCCGATAATCCCAACCACGGCGCGTGTAGGTTGGCTTTTCCTTGGTTTAGCAATTCACCCAAGCTGGGGCTTCCCGGCGGCAGGCCGAAGCCCAAAAAATCCAGCGCGGTCAGGGTGGTGATGGAACCGTTTAAAATAAACGGTAAAAAAGTAATGGTTGCTATCATGGCGTTGGGCAATATGTGGCGGGTCATTATGGTGCGATCGCCAACACCCAATGCACGCGCGGCCAAGACATAATCAAAATTGCGTGTGCGCAAAAATTCGGCCCTGACCACGCCTACCAGCGCCATCCACGAAAACAACAGCATAATCCCCAGCAGCCACCAGAAATTAGGCTCGACAATACTGGCAAGAATTATAAGCAGGTAAAGCATGGGCAGGCCCGACCATATTTCAATGAAGCGCTGAAATAACAAATCGGTCAAACCACCGAAATAACCCTGCACCGCACCGGCCATGACACCTATAACCGAACTGACAATGGTTAAGCTAAGGCCGAATAAAACCGAAATTCTAAACCCGTAAATAAGCCGTGCGGCAACATCGCGGCCTTGGTCATCGGTTCCTAAAATGTTTTCAGAACTGGGCGGGGCGGGCGCCGGAACATTTAAGCGGTAATTGACCGTGTCATAGGAAAAGCGAATTAGCGGCCAGATAATCCAGCCTTTTTCTTCTATCATTTCTTCGACTTCAGGGTCGGCGTATTCGGTGGTGGTTTGTAAAAATCCGCCAAAGGTGGTTTCCGGATAATCATAAAAAATCGGCAGGTAATATGCGCCGTCATATTTTACCAATGCCGGGCGATCATTGGCGATGAATTCGGCAAAAAGCGTTGCCAAAAAAAGTATTAGAAAAATCCATAGAGACCAATAACCCCGCCTGTTGGCGCGAAAGTTGCCAAGCCTGCGCCTGTTGATGGGGGAAAGCTGAAATCCCAATATGGTTTTTGTTTCTTCCATTTAGCGATCCAGCTTTTCAAAATTAATACGCGGATCAATGACGTGATACATCAAATCACCAACAAGGCTAAGGATAAGACCCAATAATGTAAAAAAATAAAGCGAACCGAACATTACCGGATAATCGCGTTTAATTGCCGCTTCAAACCCCAGCAAACCCAGACCATCAAGGGAAAAAATAATTTCGGTTAATAATGCGCCGGTAAATAAAATGCCAATGAAGGCGGCGGGAAACCCGGCAACCACAATAAGCATGGCGTTTCTAAAAACATGGCCATACATAATTTTGCGCTCAGGCAGGCCTTTGGCCCGCGCGGTCATTACGTATTGTTTGTTTATTTCATCTAGGTAAGAATTTTTTGTCAGCATGGTAAGGCCGGCAAAGCCGCCTATTACCAGCGATCCAACCGGCAAAACCATGTGCCACAGATAATCTTTTATTTGCGCCAAGGTCGAAAGCTCTGAAAAATTTTCCGATACAATTCCGCGAAGCGGGAACCAGTCAAAATATCTACCCCCGGCAAACAGCACCACCAGCAATATGGCAAACAAAAACCCCGGAACC
>JAOULV010000077.1 GCA_029881835.1 Rhodospirillaceae bacterium | reverse complement strand
GCCCAAATCCAAAAACGCTTGGGTAACGCCCGCGCCAAGTTGGCCGGTACCACCGGTTATTACCACGTTTCGGGCGGTTAAATCTGCGCTGTCATTCTTTGCGTTCATGGCGCGATTATCCTTTGTTTTTACCTAGTTAGCCACAAATTTGGCAATAAATTAACTTATCAATCATTGTTTAACTACAAGATGTAAATACTGGTGTCTAATATCAATCTTATTTGGCATATTTGCCATATTTTGGGGCTTTTAAATATATGCGATTTTTTAAATTCCACGCACCGCTTTCAGTGGCCGGGCCAGCCCTTGTGACAAGCCTTGTGACGGGCCTTGTGACGGGCCTTGTGGCGGGTCTGACTATGGGCGCTTTGCCAAGCTTTGCATCAGCCGGCGAAGCGGCCGCCAGCGCGGTAATGTATCATCGCTTTGGCGAAGATGATTATCCATCAACCAATATAAAGATTGAACAGTTTGAACAGCACCTGCAAGAGCTAAAAGCCGGTGGCTATAACGTAATGGCGTTAGACGAAATTGTTACCGCCATTATAAACGGAAGCGAGCTTCCGGAAAAAACCACCGCCATCACAATTGATGATGCCTATCTTTCGGTTTACACCGAAGCCTTTCCCCGGTTGAAAAAATTTGGTTTTCCTTTTACCGTTTTTGTTGCAACCGATGCGGTTGATCGGGCAGATGCCGGGGCATACAAAAGATACATGACCTGGGCCCAGTTAAAAGAGCTTGAGGCACACCCCCTTGCGAGCATTGGCAGCCAAACCGCATCACACCTACATATGATTGATGCAACCAGTCTTATTAATCGTCGCGATTTAGAGCGCTCACAAGCGCGGTTTGAAGAAAAGCTGGGAATAAAGCCCAACATTATTGCTTATCCGTATGGCGAGTTTTCATCCGACGTTATCAACATTGTTCGTGACATGGGCTTTATTGCCGGTTTTGGCCAACATTCCGGTGCGTTCGGGCCAAACGATAATATTTATACCCTGCCCCGGTTTGCCATGAACGAAGACTACGGCGATATAGCACGGTTTAAAACAGCCGCATCGGCAATGCCCATCACGGTAGAAGACATGTTGCCCGATGACACGGTCATTGCCGGCGAAGACAACCCGCCTGCCCTTGGTTTTAGTTTAGTGAACGGGCCCAAAGGCGGGGTAAACTGTTTTTCATCCCATGAAGGAAAGCTACAAACCGAACGCTTAGGTGAAAGCCGTATTGAGGTCAGGATGGAACAGGCCATGCCCAAAGGGCGCACTCGGCTTAACTGCACGGCACCCGGGCCAGACGGCAGATGGTACTGGATGGGCAGGTTATTTTACGTAAAAGAATAAGCTGAAAATTATCAAGCCCGATTAGATAAGCGGGTCAATATCCATCAGGCGCGCGCTATCAAGGCCACGCAAATCGTTTGTTTCGATAATGCTTTGTAGCTCGGAAACATATACCGCACCGCGTTCGGAATAACGATGCAGCGTTGACGCCAGCAAGTAACCGTCAATCGGCCCGCCCTTGGCGCGCATGGCGGTTCTGTTTTTCCTAAATTCGCGATAGGCCCGGTGACGGTTAAGGTTGTTAATGTAAGAACGAACCGAAGCCATCAATGACGGGAATGCTTTTACCCGGTGGCTTTTGCCGATACCGCGCTTGTTGGGAACAATGCCATTTTCGTTGTCAGAAAAAGTCCACTGTCCGAACATGGCGTTGCCTTCACGGACAAAGCGCGACGTTCCCCATGCGCTTTCGCTTGCGGCCTGTGCCAATGCCAACGACGGCGGCACAACATCATGGCGGACAAGAATTGTATCAATGTCATCGCGCCTAACATTATAGCGATCGGCCATTATGGCGAGCCACAGCTTATCGGTGGCTTGAAGGTGCGAGCCTTGTTTAATTTGTGTGCGCAGTTCTTTTAGGCGCTGACGGTCTGACGATATTTCTTCATTAACTTGCAACACCAAAGGCAAAACTGCCTTGAAGAAAATTTCTTTTTTGTGATCAATCGCATTAATGCGCGAAAGATCACCAGGCATGGAGGCCAGCTGTACGCGGGGCACCGAATCGTTGCCGGTGATTACGGCATCTAGGTCATAATCAAGGCCATCTATAACAACCACGTCATAGGGCTTGGCATTACTGCCCTCGTTAGCGCCGCCTTTGCGAAGCTGGGGGCGAATATGAAGATTGGACGGACCGCTGGATAAAACCGAAGAATTAAACTGTGCCTTGGGCGCAACCGCACCACCTGCGGGCGGCATTAACATTGCCGCACCCACAAGGGTGCCCGTCATGGCGAGCGCCACGCCCAGCGTGCTCAGGTTAATGGTATTAATTTTCATCACTATCGTTGCGTTCCGGTTGTCAAAAAGCTCAAAAAGTACTGGTCAAAAGTACTGGTCAAAAATAGTCCCTCAGACGCTTATCCCTTTGAATTGCTACCGTCTCGTTATTTTAAAAAGTGGACGGTTTTTATTTACATTTGCGCAGTTTCAATTCTTGAAAATACACCAAAGGCCAGTTCGCAAACACTTCAGCTAACAGGGGCCGATTATAAGAGCCCAAAATAACCCGGCCCTTATGGTTAACAGCTTGAGCGAGTTAATATGAAATTTTAGTAAATTGTGCCAGTCTTAATATTAGATTTTTCTAACACTATGAAAAATCATCATAAAAACCGGGTGCAAATGGTTAACAAATTATTGTTGCATACCGGGTAATGGGCAAAAATTCACGATTCGCGAATACGGTGTTATGCCACGACGCCGGACGGGGTCGCCCCGGCCAAGCCCGGCCCAGGCCCATCTAAGGGTAAATATTTTTCAGCAAAGGGCGTTAAAAAAATTATTCGACCGCGCGAACTTCCTGAACATCGGGCACGTAATGGCGCAACATATTTTCAATGCCGTTTTTAAGCGTCATGGTCGAGCTGGGGCATCCGGCACAAGCACCTTGCATGTGCAAATAAACGATGCCGTCTTCAAAAGATTTGAAAATAATATCGCCACCGTCTTGCGCAACCGCCGGGCGGACCCGGGTTTCGATTAATTCCTTGATTTGCTTGACTACATCGCTGTCATTGGCACCGTCATCGGTCTCGGCCTCACCCGACATTACAGGCTCGCCTTGGGTGAAATGGTCCATCACTGCGGCCAATACGCGCGGGCGCAATGCATCCCATTCGTGCGAACCGCGGGTAACGGTTATGAAGTCCGAACCCAAAAACACGCCTTCAACACCATCAATGGCAAAAAGCCGTTGGGCCAGTGGCGAATTTGCGGCATCTGATTTTTTGGTAAAGTTGGCGGTGCCCGAGCCCATTACCTTGCAACCGGGAAGGAATTTGAGAGTTTCCGGGTTTGGGGTAGCTTCGGTTTGAATAAACATTTGGTGGCTCCGTTTTAAAAAATGAAAACTGTTTTTAAGTCTTGTTACCTTAAAAGATGGTCCTAAAGCGTGGCATTTTCAACCCGCATGGCAGTATGGGTATTTAAGGCCCACATTGGGCCAAAACCATTAAGCCCTTAGAAACCCAACAATATCTTGCACTTCGCTTATTGTGGGCTCGGCCATTTCGCGCGCCCGAAGGCTGCCATCACGTAAAACTTCGTCCACATATGTACCATCAGCCATAAGGCGGCGCATTTCGTCTTGGATGGGGCTAAGCTTATCCACGGCCAAATCTGCCAAATTTTGCTTAAAAGCGGCAAAACCATCGCCGGCAAACTTCGCCAGCACATCATCAGAGCTGATTTCCGCAAGGGCGGCATAAATACCCACAAGGTTTTGCGCTTCGGCCCTGCCTTCTAGGCCTTTGGCATTTTCCGGCAGTGGTTCGGTATCGGTTTTTGCCTTTCTTATTTTTTTGGCAATGTCATCTGCGCTGTCGGTCATGTTAATGCGTGAAAGTTCCGACTGGTCGGATTTAGACATTTTTTTAGAACCGTCTTTTAGGCTCATAACCCTGGTGGCGGGTCCAAAAATTAACGGTTCGGGCTGGGGAAAAAAATCCACCCCAAAATCATTGTTGAACTTTTGCGCGATATCGCGGGTTAATTCGAGATGCTGTTTTTGGTCTTCGCCGACCGGAACATGAGTTGCACGATAAAGCAAAATGTCGGCCGCCATCAGATTGGGATAGGCATAAAGCCCGACGGATGCGTTTTCTTTGTGCTTGCCCGCCTTTTCTTTGAATTGGGTCATGCGGTTAAGCCAGCCCATGCGCGCCACACAATTAAATATCCACGCCAGTTCCGAATGGGCGGGAACTTGGCTTTGGTTAAATATAATATTTTTCTTTGGGTCTATACCTGCGGCCAAAAGCCCCGCGGTTACTTCGCGGGTGTTGGCGCGAAGCCCGGCTGGTTCTTGCCACATGGTTATGGCGTGCAGATCAACCACACAAAAAAGGCATTCATAGTCATTTTGCAAATTAACCCAGTTGCGGATTGCGCCCAGATAATTACCAAGGTGCAGGTTGCCTGTGGGTTGAACACCGGAAAAGATACGGTTCATATGATATTTCCCTTCCGTTTGGACCGGATGAGTTAAGTAAATAATATTTAAGCGCGGTTATGGCGCGAAAGCCCTGAAATAGTCAACCCCGACAATCTTCAGGTGCGCTTTTTGACCAGTGATTTAAGCTCGCCAAGGCTGATAACACCCATCCCTATGGCCGCCACCCCATAAACCCCGGCGGCCAAAATAACCACCAACACCAGCGCGCTGGCTTGCATAAAGATAGTGCCAATAAACATTTCGCCTACCATCAACAGCAAGGCCCAAATGGCCAAGGCCATTATGGCGGTTGCGCCTAGCTGGCGGGGAAGATGTTTTTTAAAGCGCGCATCAAACGAAAAATGCCCACGGCGCATCAACACCCAGGCCAACAGCCCGGCATTAACCCAGCTGGCGCTGACCGTGGCCGCAGCGATGCCGACGTGCTGAAAAGGTTTCATCAACAAAAGATTGAGCACTAAATTAACCACCAAACACAACACACCAATTTTTATTGGTGTTGCGGTATCGCCCCTGGAAAAGAACCCGGGCGCTAAGGCTTTAATAAAAATGTAAGCTGGTAAACCCAGCGCAAACACCGCTAGTGCGCTGGCGGTTTTTATTGTGGCTTCGTGGTCAAAGGCCCCGCGTTCAAACAAAACTTGCAAAATTGTTTCGGGCATAATGACAAGCGCGGCGGCGGCCGGCAGGGTTAACAGCAAGGCAAATTCCAATGCCCGGTTCTGGCTTGCAAGGGCGGCTTCGTTTTGCCCGGCGCTTATTTGCCGGGACAAAAGCGGCAATAACGCGGTGCCGACCGCAACCCCGACCACGCCGACCGGCAATTGGTGCAAACGGTCGGCATAAAAAAGATAACTAATCGCACCGGCCGGAAGCAGTGATGCAATAACAGTATCGATTACAAGGTTGATTTGATAAACCCCAGCACCCAGCGCAACCGGGGCCATGCGTTTTAATAACAGTTTTACCTCGGCATTGAATCTTGGCTTGCTTAAAAAAAGCCCCCAGCCCGCGCGCCGGGCGATAAACACCAGCCACGCAAGCTGAAAAATTCCGGCAAAAAACACCCCCCATGAAAGGGCGTGCGCCGGTGTGGCAAAATATGGCGCACCAATTAGCACCGCGGCAATAAGGGTAAGGTTCAATAAAATTGGCGCAGCCGCGGCGGCCCAAAAACGCCCGACCGAATTCAAGACCCCGGATAAAAGTGAAACCAGCGAAATAAACAAAAGATAAGGAAACGTAATTCGCGCCAGATCGACCGTGGTGTTAAAGCGTTCCGGATCATTAACAAAGCCCGGAGCAAAAACTGTTATCACCCACGGCATGGTTATTTCAAAAACCATTACCACTATCATTATTACCAGCACTAATGCGCTTAGGGCCTCGGAAGCAAAGGTGCGGGCGGGTTCTTTGCCATCGCGTTCCAGCTTGGTCGCAAATATTGGAACGAAGGCTAAATTAAATGCCCCTTCGGCAAACAGGCGGCGAAAAAGATTTGGCAATTTGAAAGCAACAAAAAATATATCGGCGATGCCGCCAGCACCAAGCGTTGCGGCAATTGCCACATCGCGAATAAAACCGAACACGCGCGAAAGCAATGTCATTGCGCCGACGGTGGTGATGGAACGAATTATAGCCAATTTATTTCCTGTTATTTATGCCCTAGTTTAATGCCGTTCTTTTATCAATCATACCTGCGTCTTCGCCGGTTTGTCCGGTAATTATTTCCATCAATTTATTTTCGATGGATTTTATTTTGCTTTCCTGTTCAACCTTAAGGCCAAATACGTCTTTTACATAAAAAACGTCAACCGCACGCTCGCCATATGTGGTGATATGCGCGCTGGTAATTTGCAGGCCCAGCCCGGTTAGCCCCCAGGTTATATCATGCAACAATCCTATCCGGTTGCGGGTGCTTATTTCTATCACCGTGGCGGTGTTGCTTGCCTTGTTATCAACCAATACTCGCGGTGGCACGGTAAATACTTCGGTGCGTGAACCGCTTAGGCGTTTCTTTTCTTTTTCGATTTCTTTTTTAGGATTTATTTTGCCGGTTAAGGCGGCTTCTATTTTTATTGCAAGACGCTTTGCTCTATCGCCGTCACCATAGGCCCCGCCCGCGATGTCTTGCACCCAGAAGGTATCTAATGCCATGCCATTGGTAAGCGTTACCGCACGGGCATCAACAATATTGGCCCCCGACAACGACATGGCACCGGCAATGCGTGAAAATAAGCCCGGATGATCCGGGGCATATACCACAACTTCGGAAATGTCGTCGCCTGATTGGGTAAAGTTTTCAATGTGCAAATTTATATCTTGTTTATTTGTTTTGTGGTTTGCGTTGCGAATTAAGCGGGCGTGACGGATTAAATGTTC
>JAOULV010000076.1 GCA_029881835.1 Rhodospirillaceae bacterium | reverse complement strand
GGCCATTTCCGAGGCACCGGCATTGGTGGTCATAATCAGCACCGTATTGCGGAAATCGATAGTTTTGCCGTTGTTATCGGTCAGCTTGCCGTGGTCCATCACCTGCAGCAAAATATTGAACACATCGGGATGGGCCTTTTCTATTTCATCTAACAGCAATACCGAATGGGGCTGCTGGTCAACCTTATCAGTCAGAATACCACCTTGATCGAACCCGACATAGCCCGGCGGCGCACCGATTAGGCGCGAAACCGAATGGCGTTCCATGTATTCAGACATATCAAAGCGGTTTAATTCAACCCCCAAAGTCATGGCTAGTTGGCGCGCGGCCTCGGTCTTGCCGACGCCGGTGGGCCCTGAGAACAAATAACAACCAATTGGTTTTTCAGGGTCACGCAAGCCAGCACGGGCCAGTTTGATGGATCCTGCCAAGGCCTCAATCGCGGTGTCTTGACCGAAGACCATGGTTTTAAGGTCGCGCTCAAGATGCTGAAGAACCTTTTTATCATCAGACGATATGCTTTTAGGCGGGATGCGCGCGATTTTGGCAACCACCGCTTCGACATCTTTTACCGATATTGTCTTTTTGCGCTTGCTTGCCGGCAACAACATTAACGATGCGCCAACTTCATCTATCACATCAATTGCCTTATCTGGGAGCTTGCGATCATTGATATATTTGGAAGAAAGCTCAACCGCGCTTTTGATCGCCCCGTCGGAATAACGCACCGAATGATGCTTTTCATAATACGGCTTCAGGCCCTTCAAAATCTTGATTGTGTCTTCGATACTTGGTTCGTGAACGTCAATTTTTTGAAAACGCCTAACCAGGGCACGATCTTTTTCAAAATGCTGGCGGTATTCCTTGTAGGTGGTGGAACCCATGCATCTTAGCGCACCTGAGGCCAATGATGGCTTTAGTATGTTAGATGCGTCCATCGAACCGCCGGATGTGGCCCCCGCACCGATTACGGTGTGGATTTCATCAATAAACAACACGTTATTGACCTCGGCCTCAAGTTCGCGGATTACGGATTTTAAGCGTTCTTCGAAATCACCCCGATAACGCGTGCCGGCCAAAAGCGAGCCCATATCCAAAGCCCAGATATGAACGTCTTTCAGCACCTCCGGCACTTCGCCCCGGGTTATGCGTAGCGCCAACCCTTCGGCGATGGCGGTTTTACCGACACCGGGGTCACCCACATAAAGCGGGTTGTTTTTGGTCCGGCGACACAAAACCTGAATGGTGCGGTCTATTTCCGCGTCGCGCCCAATAAGCGGGTCAATGCGGCCGTCCATGGCTTTTTCATTTAGGTTCACACAATATGCATCCAGGGCTTCACGCCCCTTTTTCACTACTTCCTCGCCATCGGCCATTTCGTCCACCCCGTGCACGGTGCGGGTATCGGATACGCCGGGTGCTTTGGCTATGCCGTGGGATATATAATTGACCGCATCAAGGCGGGTCATGTCTTGTTCTTGCAGGAAATAAACCGCGTGGGATTCGCGTTCGGAAAAAAGCGCGACCAGTACGTTGCCGCCGGTTACTTCTTCGCGACCGGATGATTGAACGTGAATAATGGCGCGCTGAATAACGCGCTGAAAGCTGGATGTCGGTTTGGGGTCTTCTAGGTAATCTGGCGCGTTTTGCACAAATTCGTTTTGCAGGAAATCGACCAATTCATCGCGCACATGCAAGGTATCAACCCCACAAGCCTTCATTACCGCCAATGCATCATTGTCTTCGATTAGCGCTAACAACAGGTGTTCCAGCGTTGCGAATTCATGGCGGAAATCACCGGCCATAGCCAGTGCGCGATGCAGTGTTTGTTCAAGGTTGCGTGAAAGCATTTGTTCTTAACCGTCCTTTTCCACCGTGCATTGAAGGGGGTGTTGATGGTGGGCCGCCATATCCATAACTTGTGATGCCTTCATTTCGGCAACTTCATAGGTATAAACACCACAAAGACCGACGCCTTTGGTGTGAACATGAAGCATTATGGCCATGGCCTCATCATGGGTTTTGCCAAAAAACCGTTCTAATGCGTGAATGACAAACTCCATCGGGGTGTAGTCGTCGTTGAGCATCAAAACCTTGTACATGGACGGTTTTTTCGTCCGCGGTCTGGTTTTGAGCGCAATCCCGGTTTCGCCCCGATCGTCGCCGTCGCCGTTTCCGGGTTGGTCGGAATTATTTATGGTGCGCTTTTTGTCGCTCACGCTTAAAGGACTCCATCAAAATTGGTCGAATCTCTACGTCTTGGGGCAATGATACAGCCATTTTGCAGGGATAGGAACGCCTTCAAATGATATGGGGATGGATGGTGTATCTGGCAAGTTTATGCTATAAGTATTTGTATTTATTAAATTTTAACCGTTTAATTTGCTTTCGAGGCGACGATTGCCGCGGCCTTGGCAGTGCCAATTATACAAGATTGTGACTGGAAAACGCTGCTTTTTAACGCTTTATTATATGCGTATTGGCAGTATGTTATAGCTATCTGGGGCTTTTTGCCTTTGTGGGTCGGTTTTAAGAACTAAATTGGGAGGGGTTCCGTCTTGATGGATGGAAGCACCGTAAGTTTGATAAAATTATTATCCAATAAAACAATTGGGCGCGTGTATGCGCGCATGCAAGGCGTTGGCATTTTGCTGGCCGTGGCCGCAATGTTTATTTTTGCGCTCGGAACCAATGATGCCCACGCCAAATATGCATCTTTTGTGGTTGATACCGAAAGCGGAGAGGTTTTGCATTCGGTTAACGCCGATACCAGAAATTATCCGGCATCACTGACCAAGATGATGACGCTTTACCTTATGTTTGAGGCGATTGACGAAGGTCGCACGCGCTTTGATGACAAAATTGTTTTTTCCCGCCGCGCCGCACGCCAACCGGCTTCAAAAATGGGCATAGCCGCCGGAAAATCCATAAGCGTAAAAGATGCCATTTTGGCCATAGCCATAAAATCAGCCAATGATGTTGCCACCGCAGTTGCCGAACACATGGGCGGAACCGAAGCTAAATTCGCTTTGATGATGACCGTCAGGGCACGTGATTTAGGCATGAAAAATACCACATTTAGAAATGCATCCGGCCTTCCCCATCGTGCCCAGACGTCAACCGCACGCGACCTTTCACGGTTGGCAATAGCGCTACATCGTGATTACCCGCAATACTATGGCGTATTTTCACAAACAAAATTCGTTTTTGAAGGAACCTCGCACAAAACCCACAACTCGTTGCTTACATCGTATGAAGGAACGGACGGAATAAAAACCGGATACATTCGCGCATCGGGCTTCAATTTGGTCACATCGGTTAATCGTGGCGATAGACGCCTTGTTGGTGTTGTTCTTGGTGGTAATTCCGCCAGAGAAAGAAACAAGCATATGACAACGCTGTTAAACAAAAGCTTTGCCAAACTTGACCAACGCGTGGCCGCTAACACTGCGGAAAATATCAAACCCGCACCAAGCATTGCTGCGGCTAATGATTGGGCCGCAAAAACCACAATCAACGCAAAAAATGGCCCCGCAAAAAATGGGCAGACCGTTTGGGGGGTTCAGGTTGGCGCATACAAACAACGCCAGCCCGCAATCGATATAGCGGCCAAGGCTATCGGCATGGTGCCGTCTTATCTTGCCAAAGGGGAAATATACATTGCCCCCTTACACAAAAAGAGCGGAAAAGTTCTTTACCGTGCGCAGATTGTTGGCGTGGCCAAGCAATCCGCCTATCGGGCGTGCAATTTCCTTGAAAAAAAGAAAATGGATTGTCTCGAGGTCAAGGTGACCCTTCCGCTGGAAGTTGCCTCAATCAACGCAAACTAGCTAGCGTTTAAAATACCTGTCCAGATACGCTGCCTTGTGACGGCGGCGCCATTCAACCAGTTCCCATGTTTTGCTTGAAAGTCTTATCCCTGAACCGGGGACAAATAAAAATGCGTCTTCCGGTCTTCCCATGACATCAACATTTGTTGTCTCAAGGAAATAATTCTCGCCTTCAAAATATTCCAATCTTGATATGGCTTTTTCAGAAAGCCCACGAATAATTCCGCCGCTTGCAACCGAACCGATTTCTTTGATTATGCCGGGATAAGAATGACCTTCGGCATAAACCGCGCGGTAGTCATGCAGGCTTGCCGGGATTACGCGAAAAGTTTCCATTACCACCCTTGATGAAACGTCTTCATCTAACAAGGTGCCATAAATAAAAAGCGTTGTCGTTTTACTAGCCAAGGTCTGGAACGCTTACTCCGCTTTTTTCAAGCTCTTCACTGAGCGTTGATTTAAGGCGGGCAAGCCCTTCTTCACTTTCCGATTCACATCTTGCCACCAATACGGCCTGCGTATTGGATGCGCGCAACAACCACCATCCGTCATCGGATAAAACCCTTACGCCATCAATGTCGTTTACACTTATGCCCTCCCTGCCCTGAAGGCGTGATTTTACCTCATCCACCACGGCAAACTTTCTTTCTTCCGGGCAATCAAAGCGAATTTCCGGGGTGTTTATCATTTGCGGCAATTCATCGCGCATATCGGCCAATGACTTATCGCTTGAAGCAACGATTGAAAGAAGCCTGACCGCAGCATAAAGTGCGTCATCAAAACCATAATAACGATGCTTGAAAAATATATGCGCGCTCATCTCGCCTGCCAGCGGCGCGCCGGTTTCAACCATTTTTGTTTTTATCAATGAATGTCCGGTTTTCCACATAATCGGGTTGCCACCCATTTCAGTTATGGCATCAAAAAATGCCTGACTTGCTTTTACATCGGCAATTATGGTGGCACCCGGTTCATCGGCCAAAACTTCGCGGGCCAGCAAAACCATTATCTGATCGCCCCATAAAACCCTGCCCTTGCCATCAATCACACCAATCCTATCGCCGTCACCGTCAAAACCAAAACCAAGATCGCATTCATTTTCGGCTACCAATGCTTTTAACTGTTCAAGATTTTTTTCAACCGTCGGGTCAGGGTGATGGGCGGGAAAGTTTCCATCAATTTTTTCATTAATTAAAAAATGTTGACCGGGAAGCTTTTTCACCAATTCGCTAACCGCTTCGCCTGCCGCCCCATTGGCCGGATCCCACGCAACTTTCAGGTTTTTTGTACCCCGATAATCAGAAAGAATGCGCTCCACATAAGCAGTAAATACTTTGGTGCTTTCGATATTGCCCGGCTCATTGCCTTGGACAAAATCTCCACTGGCGCAAATTTTCCCCAAACGTTGTATATCGTCACCATAAAACGAATTCCCACCGATGCTCATTTTAATGCCGTTATATTCGGGCGGGTTGTGTGAGCCTGTTATCATTACCGCCGCGTCAACTTCTTCGGTTGCGCCAGCATAATAAAGCATTGGGCTAGGGCCGAGACCGACGCGCAAAACATCAACGCCCGCAAGGGAAAGGCCAGCCACCATTGATTGTTCAAGCCCGGGTGATGAAAGCCTGCCATCATAGCCAACCGCAACACGCGAACCACCGCCCTCTTTAACTATGGTTGCAAATGCCCAGCCAATTGCGGCCACATCAATGGCGGAAAAATCTTCGTCGACCACACCGCGAATATCATATTCACGCAAGATAGTTGGGTCCAAGACATGCGCATCAGACATTAATAATTTTCCTTATTGTTTGTTTTTCGGCTCAATCCGCGCACGCCCGATACAATAATAATCAAACCCGGCTTCATACATTTCGGTAGGTTCATAAATGTTCCTAAGGTCAACCATCACTGGTGCATTCATTATTTTTTTGACCCGCTCAAGGTCAAGGCCACGAAATGCATTCCATTCGGTAATTATTACCAATGCATCGGCGTTTTCCATGGTGCAGTATGTTTCATCGCACCATTCAACCCCTTGCATCATTGACTTGGCTTCATCCATTCCTTCCGGATCAAACGCGCGCACGGTGGCGCCAGCGGCAATAATCGCCGGAACTATATCAAGGCTGGGGCTATCGCGCATATCATCGGTATTGGGCTTAAAGGTTAATCCCAATACGGCAATTGTTTTTCCCTTTAACGAACCGCCGCAGGCTTTGATTACCCTATCCACCATTGATGCTTTACGTTTGGCATTAACTTCAACCACCGCTTCGACAATACTTAACGGGGAGCCGACATCACGTGCGGTATGAACCAATGCCATGGTGTCTTTGGGAAAGCATGAACCGCCATAACCAGGCCCGGCATGGAGGAATTTTTTTCCGATGCGCCCATCAAGGCCAATGCCACGGGCAACGTCATGCACATCGGCATCAACCTTTTCACAAAGGTCGGCAATTTCGTTAATAAATGTAATTTTGGTGGCTAAAAATGTATTGGCCGCATACTTTATCAATTCCGAAGAAACCCGCGAGGTAAAAACAATCGGCGCCTCGATTAACGATAACGGGCGGTAAAGTTCGCGCATGACCTCTTTTGCGCGCGCGCTTTCGGTGCCGATTACCACGCGGTCGGGATGGGTGAAATCGGCTATGGCCGAACCTTCGCGCAAAAATTCGGGGTTTGAGACAACATCAAAATCGGCATCGGGGCGGCGTTTGCGAATAATACGTTCGACCTCGTCACCGGTGCCAACCGGAACGGTTGATTTTGTAACCACCACCGTATAGCCATCCATGGCATCGGCTATTTCTTCGGCCGCGGCATAGACATAACTAAGGTCGGCATGTCCGCCGCCGCGTCTGGTTGGGGTGCCAACCGCAATAAATACCGCTTTGGCGCCCTTTACCGCTGATGCCAAGTCGGTGGTAAAGCTCAAACGTCCACCACGAATATTTTTTTCTACCAAGTCATCAAGGCCCGGTTCATAAATCGGCATTACGCCTTTTTTTATGCTGGCTATTTTATTTTCATCTTTATCGACACAAATAACATCAAGGCCAAATTCTGAAAAACACGCCCCCGAAACAAGGCCGA
>JAOULV010000075.1 GCA_029881835.1 Rhodospirillaceae bacterium | reverse complement strand
GCATAATTGCCAACCGGCTTTAATTCCATGATGGCTACATTTTTACGCCCGCCGATAATTTTCTTTTCATCCGGGCTGTGGCCTTGAATTTCGGCCGATGGGCTTTCGACCCGCAAAAGCTCAGCGGTGATGGAAAACTTTTCGCCACTTTCAAAATCAACTTCTAATTTGTTGTCTTCGCGGTTTAGGCGAATTTCGGTCGGCTTGTGCTGTTGGCCGCGGGGGTTGTTTGCGCTGGCGGTCGATGTGTTCATTTAATTTATTTCCTAAAATTTCGGCTGGTTGGTTATGTGGGGATGGGGCCCCATAAATAAAAGGTAATTAATATTTTAAAACTGTTTATTGGTTAATTTCACGCGCTTCCGATTGCAACATGATGGGGATGCCGTCCCTGATTGGGTAGGCCAGACCTGCTTTATCGCTGATAAGTTCGCCCGCAGCGGCGTCATACCTTAATGGTGCTTTGCTAAGCGGGCAGACAAGCATTTCTAACAACTTCCTGTCGGTTTTTTGCGTTTCTGGCATTGTAAAAAATTCTCGCTTTTAAAATAGCATCAGTGGTGAATCGTGCTGCTTGGGGCCCCATCGCCCGACATATTAAACAGTTGTATCAACATTTCTGCGCGCCGGGATTGATCGGGCAGTTCTAATAATGCCTGTTTTTCACCCGATGAAAACGGACAGGTCATTACCAACGATGAAACTAGCGCACTGTATGATGCTTGGCTGACCTCATCCCAATCTACTTCTATATCTTTTGCTTCTAAAAACTTTTTCATCAAAGAAATCAATTTTTCGCGCGAGACGCCTTCGCGCTCGTTCATTAATGCCAAATCATCAACATAAGGCATATAATCAACCATCGCGGTGCGATAGCCACCACTGGACATCTGTTCAGAGGTAATGCGAAAGCGCATAACCCCTTGAATAATTATTTGGTATGTTCCGTCGGCTGAATCAAAAAAGGACATAATTCGTGCAAGCGTTCCGGTTTGGTATATTGCGACATCATTTGGAACTGGATCAGATGCATCAATTTGTGGTTGGACTATGCCAATGTAATGTCCGTTAGAAAAACAATCATCAACCAAATTAATGTAGCGTTCCTCAAAAACATTTAATGGAATATGGGCAAACGGCATCAAGACCACACCGGAAAGCGGAAACAGCGCTATCTGGCTTGGCAGTGAAGCAATCTGGTTATGTCCCATTGTCATTTTTAAAAAATCCTAAAACTTTTTAAGAAAACAAAATTGTTGAAAGTTTTTGCCGACCATCAATAACTAATTCATCAGATGGGCCAAGGGCATCAAATATTTTTATCAGCTGTTTGCGTGCGGCAGCGTCATTCCATTTTTTGTCTTTGCTAATCATAAACAGCAATTGTTCAATGGCACCTGCTGTATTACCGCTGGCATATAACGCCATGGCATATTCCATCCCAACGTCCATGTCTTTGGGGTTTGCTTTTGCCTTCTCGCCAAGCGCCCTCAAGTCATCATCGGTACCCAAACTTGCGCCCTGTTCGGCAAGTTCCAAAACCGAAATGGCCGCACCAACGTCTTTGTCCAGTTTCGTTTTATCATCAAGCGCGTCCACGGTTTCGCGCGCACCATCGATATTGCCGTTCATAACTTGTGCACGGATAAGCCCGCCAAGGGCTGAAATTATGCTTTCATCATGACCTAGCACTTGCATAAAAATATCTTCGGCTGTTTGTCCGTCGCCCGCGCTAAGTGCTTCCATGCCCGCTTGCATGGCGGCATCAATGGGGGATTTGGCATCACCAACCAATTTGTCGATAAACGCCTGTAGTTGGCTTTCGGGCAATGCGCCTTGAAAAGCGTCAACCGGCTTGCCGTCTTTAAAAGCATAAACGGTGGGAATGGATTGAATGCGCAACTGCTGGGCAAGTGGCTGGTTCTCATCAACATTGATTTTTACCATCCGTACTAAACCACCCATGCGGGTTACCAGCTTTTCCAGCATCGGCCCAAGGGTCTTGCACGGCCCGCACCAAGGCGCCCAAAAATCAACTATCACCGGAATCTGGGTTGAGGCTTCAATAACGTCGCGCATAAAGCCCTCGGTGTTTGATTCCACAACCAACCCTGCCGCCCCGCCTTGGCCCATCGGCCCGCTGGCGGGCACGCCCGTCATTCCGTCTGTGATAATGCCTTGGCTTGGTTGGTCTTCCATTATAATTCCATCTAAATCTGTTAGTTGTTTAGCCGTTTAAAACCCAAGGTTTCACGGCCGGCGGCAGGACAGAAATGGTCTTTTTTGCCACTGGGCGCAAGGGTATACAATAAATACCATACAAAAAAGCCGCTTTAGGGCTGGGCCATTGTATGGGGGCCTTAAGTCAGGGCAAAAGGCAAAATAATAAAAATCCGCCAAATTGCCCATGGGGGCTTGCAAACTGTCATACTTGGCGTATTATCGCGCCGCTTTACCGGGTTGAGCGGGCGTAGCTCAGGGGTAGAGCGCAACCTTGCCAAGGTTGAAGTCGTGAGTTCGAATCTCATCGCCCGCTCCAAACCCCCTTTAGCATCACTCAATTCTACAAGATGCGAAAAGGGGGAAATCTCCCGGAAATCCCCGCAATTTTTAAGGAAATTACAAGCCTTATTAAAGCTCGATTATGGCGCTTTGCAAGGCCAGCGCGACCACGGCCAAAAACAAGAAAACGGTCGTAATTCCAAAACCGAAAAAAATATTTCCAGCCGTTATTACCGGGTGTTTGGCGCGTTCTTGGTTAAGGCGCTGGGGGTTTCGTTGTTCGCCGCCGGCAACCAAGGTCAGGTAAAAACGCCGTCCGAAAAAGGGCAGGGAAAAACGAAAATTGACCGGATGGATTTTCCATTCACCCGATTTTTGAACAGGTTCTTTATTGGCAGCACTATTGGCAGAGCTGGTGTTTGTGGTGTCCACTTTTCAGATCCTCCCTGTACATGGCCCTTAATATTATCGAAATACAATCTGGCCATTTTTGGCTCTCGTGCGTCTGGGCTTGCCTAAATGGTCGCACGGGCGGGCAAATGTGGTCAATGCGGTGGCGATCACTTTTTTGCAAGCCGCCGCAAAAGACATGGGAATCAGTGCTTTAAAAAGGAACTATTTGTAATTTTCTTAAAAAGCACTAGCTTTTCAGGGGTGGGGGCCATATTGAGGGACGGGCTTTATGACTAGGCTTAAATCAGGCGAACCAAATAAACCAGTAGCTGGAACTATTGATAAAATCATCAACAGCAAAATTGGTGCGAACAAATCATTTCCCGGCGATTCCAAGAATCCAAAGACAAGGGAAAATTTCCTGCGTCATTATTTTTCCGGCCTGTCGCATGACGACCTTGTTTCCAGGCAAGCAAAAGATTTTTGTGCCGCGGCCCTTCATCACATTAAATCCGCAAAAAAACGCCGTACCGGCGAAGCGATAGTAAATGCATTTAACCCGGATTTAAAAAAAGACGGGTGGATGTCAGAACGTTCAATCGTAGAAATTGTGACGGGTGATAAACCGTTTTTGCTTGATTCCATTACGGCTGAACTTAACCGCCATTCGGTTGGAATACATCTGGCCATTCATCCGGTTGTGTTTGTTAAACGTTCCAGCAAGGGCGAGTTAGAACAAATAGTTTTTGATAAAAATGCAAAAAATGACAAAGACGTTGTTGCCGAATCATTCATCCACGTTGAAATAAATAAACTGCCAAAAGAACGCCTTGATGAAATAAAAGCTGGCTTACTTTCGGTATTGGGCGAGGTCGCGCTGGCAGTTAACGATTGGAAAAATATGCGCGGCCAGCTTGGCACATTGGTTGATGAGCTAGAGGCACTAAAAGATAAGCTACCGGAAGAAACCGCAAATGAAGCAAAAGATTTTTTACGTTGGTTACATAACGATAACTTTACGCTTCTTGGTTACCGGGAATATGATTTTATTGGTAACGGTTCCGCCGCCAAGGTAAAAATAAACGAAAACGCCCCGCTTGGTATTTTGCGTGATCACGACCGGGTTGCTTTTAATGAAATACGCAACCTTGATAAAATGCCGCCACACGTTCGCAAATTTGTTCAAGGCGGCGACATTATAACGGTAAATAAAACTGATTCATTATCGCGCGTGCACCGTTCGGTGCAGATGGATTCAATTGGAATTAAAAAATACGATATTAACGGCCGGGTGATCGGCCAGCGGGTGTTTGTCGGCTTATTTACCGCAGGGGTCTATTCTAACAGTGCGCGCGCGGTTCCGTTGTTGAAGAACAAAATTGATCGGGTTTTTGCCAGCGCCGATTTAATGCCGCTATCGCACGATGGCAAAACCTTGTTGAACATATTAGAAACTTATCCGCGTGATGAACTGTTTCAAATTTCTGATGAACGCCTGTTGGATATAAGCCTTGGCGTATTGCGCCTGCAAGACAGACAAAAAGTTGCACTGTTTATCCGCCTTGATGATTTTGAACGCTTTGCCAGCTGTCTGGTTTATGTACCGCGCGACAGGTATTCGACCGATTTGCGCCTTAAATTCCAACATATTCTAGAGGTCGCCTTGGGCGGCGAAGTTACCGCGCATTATGCCCAATTGGGTGAACAGGCATTGGCGCGGTTGCATCTGGTAATAAAAACTACGCCGGGGAAAATACCCGCATATAACGAACAGCAAATCGAAGCAGACTTGCGCGAAGAATCGCGCACCTGGGGCGATAAAATTGTTGATGCCTTGATAAATAGATTTGGCGAAGAAGAAGGCGCGCGTTTGGGCACAATCTATCGCGGTGCATTTGACGCCGGTTATCGCCAGCGTTTTTCACCCAGCACATCAATAGCCGATATTGAAATGGTTGAACGCGCATTTAGTACGGGCAACATCGCGCTTAACCTTGAAAGTATTGATGACAAAACGACTAACGCAAATGATACCAATGAAATTCAATTGCGTTTTAAGGTTTACCATCCTGCCCGTCCGGTAACGCTGTCTGGTATACTGCCGATGTTGGAAGATTTTGGCCTTAACGTGATTGAGGAAATCCCCCACCGGATTCATCCCAAAGGTGCGGGCGATTATATTTCCATGCACGATTTTGGCTTAAGCCCAAAAAACAAAATTGGCCCCACCGCCAAAGACATTAGTGAAAAATTTCACCACGCATTTGAAAAAGTTTGGTTGGGCGAAATGGAAAGCGACCGCCTTAATGCTTTGGTGTTGTTTGCCGGGCTTGGCTGGCGCGAAATAACAATATTGCGTGCGTTCGTAAAATATTTGCGTCAAACACGAATAAGTTTTTCCGAAGATTACATGGCTGAAACATTGGTAGAAAATGCGCGCATAACCAAAGGCATTGTCGAAATGTTCAAGGTCCGGTTTGAATTGCCAAAGGGCAAAAAAATAACCGCAGACATTGCAAAAAAAGCACAAGCAAAGTCCCTGCGCATAAAGAAAAGCATAACCAGCATGCTGGACGATGTTGAAAGCGCCGATCAAGACAGAATTTTGCGACGTTTTATAAACTTGGTTGATGCGGCGCTTAGGACAAATTTTTATCAAACCACCGATGATGAAAAACAAAAAACTTATCTGTCGATAAAATTTTCTTCACAACATATCGAAGAATTACCCTTGCCCCGGCCAATGTATGAAATATTTGTCTATTCCCCCGATGTTGAGGGCATCCACCTGCGCTTCGGTAAGGTTGCGCGTGGCGGCCTGCGCTGGTCGGACAGACGCGAAGATTTCCGAACAGAAGTTTTGGGCCTGGTAAAAGCCCAGCAGGTAAAAAATTCGGTCATCGTTCCGGTCGGTTCCAAGGGCGGCTTTGTGGTAAAGCGCCCGCCAACGGGTGGGCGTGATGAATTTATGGCCCACGGAATTAAATGTTATAAAACATTTATTCGTGGTCTTTTGGACCTAACCGATAACTTTGCCTCCAGTGGGCGCGTTGTTCCGCCCGTAAATGTTGTGCGTCACGATGAAGATGACCCTTATTTGGTGGTGGCCGCCGATAAAGGCACCGCAACATTTTCCGACATCGCCAATTCGGTATCGCTGGAATACGGATTTTGGTTGGGCGATGCGTTTGCTTCGGGTGGTTCGGTTGGTTATGACCATAAAAAAATGGGCATCACCGCGCGTGGCGGGTGGGAATCGGTCAAGCGCCATTTCCGTGAAATGGGCATCGACACCCAAAGCCAAGATTTTATCGTTACCGGGGTCGGCGATATGTCGGGCGATGTTTTTGGTAACGGCATGTTGTTGTCACCCCACATCAGGCTGGTCGCGGCGTTTAACCATATGCACATCTTTGTTGACCCTAACCCCGATAGTAAAAAATCATTTACTGAACGCAAACGTTTGTTCAATTTGCCCCGTTCCGGATGGAACGATTACAACGCAAAACTAATTTCCCGTGGTGGCGGGGTGTTTGAGCGTAAATCCAAATGGATAACCTTAAGCGCAGAAATGAAAAAATTGTTCAACACCACCCTTGAACGCGCAACCCCGAACGAATTAATGCGAATGATATTAATGCACGATGCCGACCTTATGTGGTTTGGCGGTATTGGCACATATATTAAAAGCAGCTTTGAAAGCAACGTCGATGCCGGCGATCGCGGTAACGATGCAATTCGCATTGATGGGCGCGAAGTTCGTGCCCGCGTAATTGGCGAAGGGGCAAATCTGGGCGTTACCCAACGCGGAAGGATTGAATGCGGGTTGGCGGGTGTGCGGCTAAATACCGATTCGGTTGATAATTCAGCAGGGGTTGATTGTTCTGACCATGAAGTAAATATAAAAATTCTGCTCGACCAATTGGTGGCGACAAAAAAACTCACCACACAAGGGCGCAATAAATTACTAGAAAAAATGACCGACGAAGTCGGTGAATTGGTCTTAAGGGATAATTATTTACAAACCCAAGCCATGAGCATTATTCAATCGCGCGG
>JAOULV010000382.1 GCA_029881835.1 Rhodospirillaceae bacterium | reverse complement strand
CCTTTATATGGTAATGACAAGGGTCATTCGCACCCGCGATAACCCGGCGGCAACAACATTTTATTCAACCGCCGTTGGCGCGGTGGTGCTTTCAATTATGGTTCCGTTTTTTTGGCAAGACCTTACTTCTTTTCAGTGGTTATTGATGGTGACCATGGGTACCGCCGGGGCGATAGGGCACTTTCTTTTGGTTAAAGCTTTCCACAGCGCCGAAGCATCAATGTTGGCACCGTTCACTTATTCACAAGTAATCGGCGCAATTTTTTGGGGCTTTATTGTTTTTGGAGATGTGCCAAGCATGTGGTCGACCACGGGCGCCACGTTGATTATCGGTAGCGGCATTTATGTCTGGTATCGTGAAACCAGAACTTCAAAAAAGAACAAATGATTCATTTGAAAGAAATGGTGCCGATGCGCGGATTTGAACCGCGGACCTACGCATTACGAATGCGTTGCTCTACCAACTGAGCTACATCGGCACATAGCTATTATTGCCCGAAAACTTTTAATCACCGGGCCGTGAACCGTCAACCGGCCATTAACCCGCCACCAATTTAATTATCATTTAGCGGGCAAAAGCGTTTCTGAATTGGTCATTTTTTCAAGCATCCCCCCCGCACCCGAAACCCCGGGGGCGGAGCGCCAAAGGGCGCTATCAAACCCGCCACACACCGGGCAATGGGTATGGTAATGCTTTTCCCCGTGCCCGCATTGGGCGCAAACCCACGTTGGGTCGGGCGGGGCCATTGTTGCCATTTGCAGCCAATGCTTAGCCGCAAGGGAATCTTGTTTTTCTTCTTCTTCCAATTGCGCCTGCGTAACATAAACCCGTTTTGTTGCCGGGCCATTTTCCATCAA
The DNA here is from genome assembly GCA_029881835.1 of Rhodospirillaceae bacterium. GTDB lineage: Bacteria > Pseudomonadota > Alphaproteobacteria > Rhodospirillales > Magnetovibrionaceae > DAOVVL01. The sequence continues at coordinate 883 of JAOULV010000382.1, read as the reverse complement.
CTTGCCAAGGTTTTCACGCGCCTGACCCCAAAGCTTTGCTTCAAGCGCGGCTGACGCCAAGGCAAATAATGTTTCACCGTGTTCGGGGTTGGTGTTTGCAAGTTTTTGCGCGGCTTTTAATTTTTTCATGCCGTCAACTGCACCTGCCGCTTTGTAATATGGTTCAAGCAGGCCGGGGTTGGGATTTGTGGCCCACGCTTTTTCAACCAGACGCATGGCTTTGCGTGATCTGTTTTCGTTGGCATAAATACTGGCCAGCCTAATGGCCGCAGGGGCAAAAGAATTTTCCGTATTGAAAGCTTTTTCCGCCCATTTGATTTTAGCGGAATTGTCACCTGCATTTTCCGCTTCAAGCGAGCGGCCATAAAAAACCACCGCCCGGCGGCGGGTGCGCACATTTTCGCTTTCGCCGTTTGTTTTAAGGTTGGTTTTTTCCAATTGCTTTAATGATTGTGATGCAAGCTCCCAATGCCCGGTGTCTGTTTCAAGTTCAAACAACACGTCTGCCAGCCATTCGCTTTTGGGTTTTATTTCACGTGCAACGCGTGCAATTTCTAATGCGGTTTGTTTGTCACCCGCTTTCATTGCCTGGCCCAACAGCCCGCGCAGGCCAAGAAATTCTGTTTCTTCGTTTTCTAGCATTGCCTTGAAAAATTTTTCCGCCGCCAGTTCATCACCGTTTAATTGCGCCGATTGTGCTTTCAATAATAATGTCAGTGGTGGGTCACCCAACAAACCATCTGCGCGTTTGACCTGACGTGCGGCTTCGCGCGCGTCACCGGCGGCAACCGCCACCATGCCTTGGGTCAGGGCTTTATAGCCTTTGCGTGAACGCCGCTGTTTGATTGTATTGCCCACCATTGCCGGCGCGCGGGTTATAAAA
>JAOULV010000381.1 GCA_029881835.1 Rhodospirillaceae bacterium | reverse complement strand
GCGTTAATGGCGCGACGGTTAAGACCTAGGCGCACACGAACATCAATAACCGTAACAATGCGACCGCGAAGGTTGATTGATCCGCGCACTTCAGGCGGAGCCAATGGAATGGATGCAATGCTTTCCGGCAGCAATATATCCTGAACAATTAGAACAGGTATGCCGAACAGTTGGCCCGCAATATTGAACGTCACAAATTCTATTGTGTTATCGCCGGCAACACCGTCAATTTCGTTGGAGTCTGCAGCAACAAGAGCTTGACCCGTCATAAATAATACTCCCAAACCTACTGACTATAAATACTGGTTAAATTAAACAAAAGCACCGCTTAAAAACCCCGCGGGCCATTTAGTTAAATACATAAGGATCAAAATCACCCCTTTCCAGCAACATTTTCAAGCAGATTGTAGAATTATACCGCCGTAAGGCAAGAAACAATCGTGTGATTGCGTGTGGTGAGGATTGATTTTTTCCCTAGTTTCCTTTGCTAAGTCCGTGTTTTAAGCCAAAAAATGGCTCTCTGCCAATCTGATAAGGGGGGTCGCTTTACCGCACCAAATCTGATGGTATAGTCTTTGTAACTTGTTATTATCATAGGAAAAGTGTTGCATAATCATTAACCGGATTAAGGGGGGCAGTATGCCTACACATTCAGCATCGGCACCATCAGCATCGGCAAATTCCCAAACAACCACCAACTTATTTGGTTTACTGTGCGGAGGATTGGCACTTTTGGCTTTGGGTGGATGCGGAACCCAGACAATAATAACCGAAACAGCCAAGGCCGCCTTTGAAGACCGCCTAGCCGAAGAGCAGGTTATTGACGCAAAAATAAAAACCGGAATAGTCAGTCGAATAACCGATATAGATAAATCCCTAATTTTAGACGTAAGTGTCGATGTCTGGAAAACCCGGGTAATGATGACCGGCGCCCTTTCCGATTCAAGTATCAGAAATTCTGTTATTCGTGCCGCACAACAAGACAGCCGGATAAGCGATTTTTACAACAATATACATATTGTCTCAGAAGAAGAGCAGTCCCAACGCCGCGAATGGATGGACAAAGCCAAATCCGGCGGTCAGGCGGTTTCCAATGTTGTGAGCGATGTGTGGATTGAAACCAAAATCAGTGCCCAGTTAATCGCCGAAGATGGCGTGACGTCTGTCAATTATCGCTGGCGTTCGGTTCTTGGTTCTATCTACATTATTGGCGAAGCATCAAGTTCCAGTGAATTAAACAAGGTTTTGAAAATAATTAATGCGACCGATGGCGTGAAATCAGTTAAATCTCATGTCCTGTTGAGCTCGCGTTAATATTAAATATTCAAGGATCTCCCAAAAACAATGCCCAAAGCAAAAAACAATTCTGCGGGTTTGCCAATTGGCGTGGACGATATTTACGCCGCAGCAGAAACAATTAAAGGGCGCGTCGTAAGAACGCCTGCAATAGTTTCAGATAAAATATCCGAAATTAGCGGCGCCCATGTTGTGCTCAAGCTTGAAAACATGCAACACACAGGATCTTTCAAGCCACGTGGTGCGCTGACAAAGCTTTTATCATTAAAATCTGAGGGCGACATCAGCGGTGTAATAGCCGCAAGCGCTGGAAACCACGCCCAGGGGGTTGCCTATCACGCGCGCGCCCTTGGTTTGCCGGCAACAATCGTGATGCCGGTGGGCACGCCCTTCACCAAGGTCGCCCGAACCGAAGCATTGGGCGCAAAAACCGTGCTCTACGGCGAAGGC
>JAOULV010000380.1 GCA_029881835.1 Rhodospirillaceae bacterium | reverse complement strand
ACCGTTGCAACCTTAAATGAACTAACCCAAAACCAAACCCTGCCCGAACAAGCCGCAGCAGTGGCCGGCGCCCAGGGCAAAGACGTACAAGGCAGAGCAAACGCAACTGACGGCCTTAATAACGCCGCCGCCGCAATAAGCGCGGATAAAGCTGATAAACCAGCATCGGTTAAGAAAAATAACGCTGAACAAAACACAGCCAACCAAGGCAAAGCAGGTGAAAACCTTAATCAGTCTTTGGAAACGCCCGGCAAAGAAAAAATCGCAAAAACAACCAATGCAGCAACCGCCAACGCAAATGCTAGTGCAAAACCGCAAGACCAATTGCAAAACCAGCAAGCGGCCCAGCCCAAGGCCGAAACCCAAGTGCGCGAAACATCAAATGCGGCAAAACAGGCAGCCGAAATTTCACGTGCCATCGGTGGCGATAAGGAATTGTCGGTAAACGTTTCGGTTCAATCTGAAAAAGATACCCTGGTTTCCAGGCCGCGTTCTTCGCTTTCACTGGCAACCGATGCGAGCAAGGGTAACGCCAGCCTAAGCAACACAAATACAGGTTCGGGACAGGGCCAAAACCAATCTGCCAACAACCAGATGGCCCAGCAGAACATGGCCCAGCAGAACATGGCACTGGCCGCACAACAAGCCCAAGCGGGCGCCAAACAAGGACCAACCGGTGGCGCTAACAGCGCAACCAACGCGGCCAACGCCATAACCGGTGCGCAGGCAAGCTCTGGTGTCGGCGGTGACGCGGGCGGGGCCAATTCAACGCCCAGCTTTAGCGAAACACTCAATGCCCGCCAAGCAGCGGCACCGGTCAAAACGCCGGGCGCCCAGCAAAATGCCCCTGCCCCCAAAAGCCCGGCAACCGAACAGGTTTCGGTGCAAATCACCAAGGCAATTAATGCCGGGGCTGATAAAATCAATATTCATCTTCGCCCGGCATCGCTTGGCCGGGTCGATGTGCAAATCGAAATGGGTACCGATGGCCGGGTAATTGCCGTTGTAACCGCCGACAACAAAGACACCCTTGATTTATTGCAACGTGACCAACGCGCATTAGAGCGCGCATTGCAAGATGCCGGATTAAAAACAGATTCAGGTTCTTTGTCATTCAACCTTAGGGGTGGTGGCGAAGGCGGCAACGCTAACGGCAAAGCCGACAATGCATCCGCCCCAGCGCCTGTGGCAAAACCGGAAATAGAAGAAGAGCCGCTTGAAAGCCTTCTCAGCGCACAATTTAACAAACAAGAAAAAGGCATTGGCGATGGACACATCGACATTCACGCCTAAGTCCACGGGAGCTAAATAAATGATACTAGATTCAACATCGGGAATTTCAGGCGTAAGCGCAGATTCCAAATCGCTGGTTAATAAGGAAAAGCTTGATGCCGACCTTAACCGCTTTCTTACGCTTCTGGTAACCCAGCTGAAAAACCAAGATCCATTGGAACCGATGGACGCCAACCAGTTCACCCAACAACTGGTTCAGTTTGCCAGCGTTGAGCAACAAATTTACCAAAACGCAAACTTGGAAAAACTTGTCGCCCTGCAAAACATCAATCAGGTCGGAACATTGGTAAATTATATCGGCACCACGGTTGAGGTAACCGGTGCTGATTTATTGCTGGAAAACGCAACAGCCAAATTCAGCTACACCTTGGATGAGGCGGCGGCAAAAAATACAATTTCCATTCTAAATGCAGACGAAGAAGTGGTCTACACCATGGAAGGCCAGCTAGACCCCGA
>JAOULV010000074.1 GCA_029881835.1 Rhodospirillaceae bacterium | reverse complement strand
TTCGTGAATAATATGCACATCAACACTTGATCCTTCGTTAATGGGCTTTATTACGTATGGCGGGGCCATAACCCGGCCATGCAAGATATCGTCACGCCCGGCCATTACATGGGGGGCAACCTTGATGCCGGCCTGGGCAAAAAGCCTTTTGGCCATTGGTTTATCCATGGCGATGGAAGATGCCATAAGGCCCGAGTGGGTGTAAGGAATGCCCATAATATTCAGCACGCCCTGAATTGCGCCGTCTTCACCGAACCGCCCGTGAAGCGCGTTAAAAACCACGTCTGGCTTTGGTTCTAGTGCGCGCGCCAGCGCACCGATGTCACGCCCAGCGTCAATTTCATTAACCGAATAACCAACATTTTTAAGCGCGCTCGCCACAGCCCTGCCCGACACCAGCGATACTTCACGCTCGGCCGAGGCCCCGCCCATTAGCACCGCAACATTTTTGTGGTTTTTATTCACGCTCATTGAACCGCCCCCTTTTCGTTCAAGCGAGATCCGATGCGCCTAATTTCCCACTGCAGATCAATTCCTGAATTGGCTTTTACCCGTTTGCGCACTTCTTCGCCCAAGTCTTCAATATCGCTAGCGGTTGCATCTTTATCGTTGACGATAAAATTGCAGTGTTTTTCAGAAATCACTGCCCCACCCACGCGCAAACCGCGACATCCGGCATCATCTATCAACTGCCATGCTTTGTGGCCCTCGGGGTTTTTAAATGTTGAACCACCGGTTGAGGTTCTGATGGGTTGGGATTGTTCACGCACCGATTTGATATCTTCCATCCGGGCAATGATATCTTCCTTTATGCCAACATGTCCGCGTAGCTGGCATTCAACAAAAATCCAATCTTCAGGAACCGAGCTTTTACGATAACTAAATCCAAGCTCGCTTACTTCTAGTTCGTGTTTGCTTCCGTCCATATCTAGGGCAACCGCGCTTACCACTATGTCTTTTATTTCCCCGCCGTAAGCGCCAGCGTTCATACGTAATGCCCCACCGATTGTACCGGGGACACCGACTAAAAATTCCAGTCCAGAAATTCCTGCATTGGCGGCGCTCAACGCAACATTGCCGTCTAACGCACCGGCACCGCATATTATATCTGCGCCTACGCATTTTATTTCGGCAAAGGCGCGACCCAAACGCACCACCACGCCGGGAATGCCGCCATCCCTAACCAACAGATTAGAGCCAACGCCGATAATGGTAATGGGAACATCTTTTGGGCGGTTTTTTAAAAAATTCGCAAGGTCATCAGTGTCTTCGGGTTTAAATAAAACTTCTGCCGGGCCGCCAACCCTAAACCATGTAACGCGCGATAGGTCGGCGTTTTCGCTAAGCCTGCCCCTCACGGATGGCAAGCGCGAAACAAGTGACTGGGTGCTGGCCGGTGATGCCATCATTTAACCCTTACCTCCATCACTGGATTTATTTATCAATGTTTCAAGTTCACCCGGAAGCGAATGCGCCCAATAAGTGATATCGCCGGCACCCAAACAAACAACCATGTCGCCGGGCTTTGCCAGTTTGTGCACTTCACCCGCCAGCGCATCAGAGCCCGAAAGCGGCAAAACTAGGCGGTGGCCACGTTCACGCAGGCCCGCAACCAATGCATCGCGATTGACCCCGTCTATGGGTTTTTCCCCTGCCGCATACACATCTGCGACAATCACCGCGTCGGCATCGTTAAAGCAGGTGCAAAATTCTTCGAATAAATCGTGCAAGCGAGAATAACGGTGGGGTTGAACCACGGCTATTACCTTGCCCTGGGTTGCTTCGCGCGCGGCCCTTAGCACGGCTGAAATTTCAACCGGATGGTGGCCGTAATCATCAATAATGGTAACGTCGCCAGCGACGCCGGTTTTGGTAAAGCGCCGATTTACCCCCTCAAAGTTTGCAAACGCTTTTCTAAGGGTATCGTTTTCAATCCCCATCTCGCGCGCCATGGTGGCGGCGGCCAATGCGTTTTGTACATTGTGTCTTCCAAACATGGGAAGATGAATATCTTTTAAGGTTTCACCATCCATTCCGGAAAAGGCCGTAAAGACAATATCAAACGTTACCCCGGATGGATCGGTGCGCAGGTTTTCACCGCGCACCATTGCTTGGGGATTAAACCCATAAGTAATAATCCGCCGGTCCGATACTTTTGGTATTAACGCCTGAACTTCAACGTGGTCAATGCAAAGGGCGGCAAAACCATAAAACGGAATATTTTCGACAAACGATACGAACGCGGCGCGTAATTTATCAAACGATCCATAATGATCTAAATGTTCAGGATCAATATTGGTTACAACCGCAATGGTTGCCGGAAGTTTTAAAAATGTTCCGTCGCTTTCATCGGCTTCGGCGACCATCCATTCGCCACTTCCTAAGCGGGCGTTTGACCCCCAGGCGTTAATTATGCCGCCGTTAATAACCGTTGGATCCATCCCCGCGGTATCAATTAGGTGGGCAATTAGTGACGTGGTGGTGGTTTTACCATGGGTGCCGCCAACGGCGATTGACCATTTAAGGCGCATTAGCTCGGCCAACATTTCGGCCCGGCGTACAACCGGTATCATATTTTTGCGCGCCGCTTGTACTTCGGGGTTATCAGATTTTACCGCCGACGAAATAACCAAAACTTCGGCACCTTCAACATTTTCTTCATTGTGACCGACCTGAACCTTGATTCCGTGTTTTTGCAACCTTTTGACATTGGCGCTTTCGGATTGGTCTGAACCTTGCACCGAATAACCAAGGCTGTGCAAAACTTCTGCTATGCCGCTCATGCCGATGCCGCCAATGCCGACAAAATGTATAGTGCCAATAGATAATGGAAGCGCTCTCATTTTACCGTACTCCCGTTATCGGTTGTGGCCACAACCAAGCTTACAACATCAGCCAACCGCTGGGCGGCATCCGAACGGCCAAGCTGATGTGCCGACAGGGCTGTTTTTTTCAATACCGCCGGCAAACCAAAAAGTGAATCCAGCCGGGCCGCAAGATTTTCGGCGGTGAATGAATTTTGCGGCATTATCCACCCGGCCCCGGCACCATCAACCGCGCGGGCATTGAATGTTTGATGGTCATCTGCGGCAAAGGGGTAAGGTATCAAAATTGACGGCCTTCCCACGGCTAAAATCTCGGCCACCGTTGATGCACCTGAGCGTGCGATTACCAAATGTGCATTGGCTAAACGTTCGGGTACATCGGAAATAAATGTCGCAAGATCGGCCTTTATATTGTTTGCCTGATAGGTTCTGCCCACCGCAGCTAAATCTTCTTCGCGGCATTGTTGGGTAACGTGAATGCGGTCGCGTATTTTTTTATCCATTCGGTCCAATGCCGATGGCACAACCTCGCTTAAAACCGTTGCCCCTTGGGACCCGCCAATAACCAAAATGTTCACCGCGCCATCGCCTTCGGCATCGGGATATGGGTGTTCACGTTTTTCGGCAATTTGGCTACGTACCGGCATACCGGTAACAACAACCTTATCAGCCGTCCCTTCGGGCAAACCGCGCATTTCAGAAAATGAAGTAGCAATTTTTGCCATGCGCGGGGCAAGCAATCTGTTGGCGCGGCCCAACAATGCATTTTGTTCATGAATTACACAGCCAATCGAAGACATGGCGGCGGCCATCATGGTCGGTAGCGAAGCATAACCGCCAAACCCGATAACGCACGCGGGTTTAAGCCTGCGCAACAACAAATAGGCTTGCAATGTGCCGATCGCCAATTCACCAACGCTTATGATTTTTTTTATTATACTTTTTCCGGCGATGCCGCCTGCAAGAATTCGGTGGTTTTCAATTTCACCTAAAGTTCCCCTAAACGCGCTTCCGCGACGATCGGTTATAAGACCCAATCTGAACCCACGGTTTTTAAGTTCGCCCGCCAACGCTTCGGCCGGGAAAATATGCCCGCCGGTACCACCCGCCGCAAGAATAACCAATGGCATTTGTTTGCTTTGATTATAGCTCATAATTTGACCCCTCCTACTTTGGGGCGAAATCTGGTCAAGGCCAAAACCAGACCCATACCAAAAGCAAGTGCTATGGTTGATGAACCACCGTATGAAATAAACGGTAACGTCATGCCCTTGGGCGGCATAAGGTTTGTGGTGGACGCAATATTTATTATTGCCTGCAAGGCAAACTGTGTAAGAAGCCCGGTGGTGGCAACCACCACAAAAAAATCGGTATCGCGAAATGTTCTGGAAAACCCGCGCAACACAATAAATGCAAACAACACCACAACTAACAAGCAAACAAGCAGGCCGAATTCTTCGCCTGCTACCGCAAGAATAAAATCGGTGTGGGCATCGGGAAGCACCTCTTTAACCCGCCCTTCGCCCGGGCCGCGACCAAACAAACCGCCATTTTGAAATGCGCTTAAGGCGCGATCAACTTGATAACCATCACCAACGGATGGATCTAAAAATCTATCTATCCGTCCACGTACATGATCAAACGCAAAGTATGCGCCAATGCCGCCTAATAAAAACAATAGCGCAACCGCCGCTACTAAAATCCACGGTAGGCCGGCAATAAAAAACTGCACACCCCATACCACCGATACCACCACGCTCATCCCGAAATCTGGCTGCAATAATAATAATCCGGTAACCAGCACCCAAAGCCCGGTGGCAATTGCGTATCCGGGTATTTCATCGTCTAATTTTTGTGAAGAAAACATCCACGCGGCTATTACCGCGAAGCTTGGCTTGATAAATTCAGATGGTTGTAGTGAAAGCCCGCCAAGGGAAAGCCACCTGGTGGCGCCTTTTATTTCGGTTCCAAAAAACAAAACCGCTACCATCAAAATAATTGAAACCGCAAAAACCCCAAGGGAAATTCGCCTGACCCCACGCGGGGTTAGCATCGATGTTGCCAACATTATGACTATGCCCAGCGGTAAAAACATAAATTGCCTGCGGACAAAGTGATAATTTTCCAAACCAATGCGTTCGGCCACGGCGGGCGATGCGGCCAGTGTTAAAATGGCACCAAGCGCCGAAAGTGCAACTATTGCAACCAATGTCCAGCGGTCTATGGTCCACCACCAGCGGCCAATTATTGATGTATCGGTACGGGCAAATGTATTCATTTTTGTTTTTCCGCTACCTTAGCTTCAGGGTCGAAAGACCAATAAGCGCCAAAATTGACGCAATTATCCAGAAACGAATTACGATTGTTGGTTCGGCCCAACCTTTCTTTTCAAAATGATGGTGCAGTGGCGCCATGGCAAACACGCGCTTTCCGGTTAACTTGAACGAAATTACCTGAACAATTACCGAAACGGTTTCCAACACAAACAATCCGCCAACAATTGCTAAAACAAGTTCGTGTTTAGTAATAACGCTTACTGCGCCCAATGCCCCGCCCAATGCCAGCGAGCCGGTATCGCCCATGAAAATGCGTGCCGGTGGGGCGTTAAACCATAGAAAACCCAAACCCCCACCAACCAGCGAGCCACAAAAAACCGCCAACTCGCCCGAGCCCGGTACGAAATGAATTTGCAGGTAACCGGAAAATACGGCGTTACCCACAAGGTACGAAATAAGCGCAAAGACCCCGGCGGCAATCATGACCGGAACAATAGCCAAACCATCAAGCCCGTCGGTCAAGTTGACCGCATTTGATGCGCCAACCATCACAAACGCACTGGCGACAATGAATAAGAAACCAAATTCAAGCAATGTGTCCTTGAAAAACGGAACCGCGATTGTGGTTTGCAGGCCTTCGGGTAGCATGCTTGATATCAAATAACCCGCACCAATTGCGACCACCAACTGAAATACCAGCTTTAATTTTCCGGACAACCCCTTGTGATTGCGCTTTGATACTTTCAAATAATCATCGGCAAAACCGATTGCGCCGTACGCCGCCGTTACACCCAACGCAATCCAAACAAATTTGTTAGAAATATCTGCCCACAAAATAGTTGAAAAAATTGAAGCAATAAGTATCAGCAGGCCGCCCATGGTGGGCGTTCCTTGCTTTGATAAAATGTGTCCTTCGGGGCCATCAATACGAATTGGTTGGCCGCCTTTTTGTTTTATTTGCAAATGTCTTATCAGGTATGGGCCAATTACAAAGCTAATAATAAGCGATGTAATAACCGCACCGCCGGTACGAAACGTAAGATAGCGAAATACGTTAAAAACCGATATTTGCTCGGCAAAGGGAAACAATAGGTTATAAAGCATCTTTATTCCCTTCTTTTGTTGTTGAATTTTTAATTTGATCAAGCGCCTTGATGGTGGAAACTACGCTTCCCATACGAACCCCGGCTGAACCTTTTACCATTACAACGTCACCTTCATGTAATACGCCGGGCAGGTATCCGCTTGCTAGCTCAGCAGTTGCAAATTGTTTTGCTTTCATTTTATCCGGAAGGTTGCTCCATAGATTTTCCATCGCTTCGCCAACTGTAAACACCATATCAATTCCAGAATTTTCTAATTCATGCGCCAAGCCGCGGTGCGCGGGAATGGTTTCTGCGCCTAATTCCAACATGTCGCCCAATACGGCAATTCTGCGCCCGCCATTGGCCACTGCTTCAGCTGAAAGAACCTCAATCGCGGCTTTCATGGAAGCGGGCGATGCATTATAGCTTTCGTCAATTAAGGTAAAGTTGCCGTAATCAAGTTTTATGATAAAGCGCTCGCCCCTGCCCTTGGCCGGGGTTATGTGCGCCATGGCTTTGGCCGCACTTTCAATGTTGCCGTTAACCGCAAGAACGCCGGCAAGCACACAAAGCGAATTCATTACCCAGTGTCTACCTGCAATGCCAACCCGGTAATCAATGCGTTTATCATTTATTGTAACACTTACATCCGATCCTTTTGCCCCAACCTCAAACGATACAAGATGAACATCGGCATCTTCATCGCCGCCAAAAGAAATTATTTTTTCAATTCCGGCATCTTTTGCCGCCTTGGCAAGCTGGACATATTCAGCAATATCGTGATTAAGTACCGCGGTT
>JAOULV010000379.1 GCA_029881835.1 Rhodospirillaceae bacterium | reverse complement strand
CTCGATTGTGATTGATTCAAAATTCCCGCTTGAATCATATCGTGCATTGGTGGCGGCAGTTGATGATGAAGGCATAAAAATTGCCGGGCGCAGTTTTTCCGCTGACGTAAAAAAACACATTATTGATATTTCTGAAAAATACATTATCCCCGGCGAAACCGCCGAATCGGCATTGATGTTTTTACCATCGGAAGCGGTTTATGGTGAACTGCACGCCAATTTTCAAAATCTGGTGGACGAATCACAACGTCGGCGGGTTTACATTGTTTCACCGTCAACCGTAATGGCGATGCTAAACACCGTTCGCGCGGTTTTAAAAGATGTACGCATGCGCGAACAAGCTGGCGTCATCCAGACAGAGGTAATGAAACTGTTAAATGACGTAAGGCTATTGGATGAAAGAGCCGAAAAGCTGGAAACCCATTTCAACCAAGCGGAAAAAGATATAAAAAATATTCGCACCTCAACCGGTAAAATTATAAATCGTGGTGAAAAAATTGAAGAGCTACAGCTTGGGGAAGAAACGCCTGCTGATGATTTAACGCCACTATCCAGTCAAGGGGCCAATAAGTAATGCGCGATAACGAAAAAAAGCCCAAACAGATTTCTGCCCGTGAGGTTGACCCCAATGTTCCCCTGAGCCGCACACCAATTAAAATGATGGGAATAACTTTAGTGCTGGTAATAATTGCCAGCATTGCGGTGCTTAGCAAAACTGATCGTCGCTCAATCAAGGCATATATAAATATTCCCGAACTGGGCGAAACCCAAATGCAGGGCCGTGAAATTTTTAATCGCGTTTGCGCCGAATGCCACGGGGTTGATGGAACCGGTGATACAAAAATCGGCCCGCCGTTAATGCACCCCTATCATCGCAAAGAAGCATTAAGCGATGAAAGATTTTTAAAAGTAGTAAGGCAAGGCACGCCCGAAGATAAATGGAAATATGGCCACATGCCGGCCCAGATTAACGTTAGCGATGAAGACGCTAAAAAAATTCTGTCATTTTTTAATGCGCTTAGGGCGGTAAACAAATTGGGCGAATAAGGGTTATATCTCTTTTCTTTATATCTCTTTTCTGGCTTTTAGCGCCGCACCCAATGTTCCTTCGTCCAAATAATCAATTTCCCCGCCGACCGGAACGCCGTGGGCAAGTCCGGAAATGGTAACGTTTGCATCAGCCAAAACATCGGCGATGTAGTGTGCGGTTGTTTGCCCGTCAACGGTTGCGTTGGTCGCTATGATTACTTCTGTAACTTCATCGTTGCTTGCGCGTTCTACCAAGTTGCCAATCGCCAAATCATCCGGGCCAATGCCATCAAGCGCCGAAAGGGTGCCGCCCAGCACGTGATAAAGCCCGCGAAAGCCCGCCACCCGTTCCATCGCCCACAAATCACCAACATCTTCAACCACACAAATTATGCTACGTTCGCGTTTACCCGAGGTGCAAATCTGGCACGGGTCAACCACATCAAGATTATTACAGATTTTGCAAACCTTTATATTGCTTGCGGTTTCATCCAACGCCCGGGCCAACGGCTGCATTATGGAATCGCGCCGTTTGAGCAAATAAAGTGCCGCGCGCCGGGCCGAGCGCGGGCCAAGCCCCGGAAGCTTGGCCAAAAGTGCGACCAGGCTTTCGATTGAGCCTGCCCCCCCATCGCCAGATTTAAAATCATCGCGCATAAAAATATTTCTTTCTGTTCGAGCGGTTTTATTAAAACGGCAATTTCATCCCCGGCGGCAATGGCAGGCCT
>JAOULV010000073.1 GCA_029881835.1 Rhodospirillaceae bacterium | reverse complement strand
GCTTTTCAATTGCCGCGCGACCACTTTCAACCACAAAACGCACCACATCTTCATCGCACAGCCCGGCACCGGCATCAATAGTATCTGCAATGTGTGATTGAACGCTGTCGTGTTCATCCAGAACTGCGGCAATTCCGCCTTGGGCATAATATGTGTTGCTTTCGTGCAGGCTGCTTTTGGTGATTATGCCGACACGGGCAAAGTCGGCCATTTCCAGGGCAAGGTTTAGCCCGGATGCACCGCTACCTATTACCAGTACGTCAAAGATGTTGTTCATAGATGATTTATAAGGGCTTATGGCCGTGTGCGCCACCCAGATTAAGCGTTTGGTGGCTTTCTAAGAGCCACTATCCCAGTCCAGACCAATATCAACCGCTGGCGCCGATTGGGTGATGCGGCCAATGGATATCGCATCAACCCCGGTTTCGGCGATAGCGCGAACATTTTCAAGGCGCACCCCGCCCGATGCCTCGCTTCGCGCGCGAGAATTTATTAGCTTAACCGCTTTTGCAAGCTCATCGGTGTTCATGTTATCAAGCAATATGGCGTCAGCGCCCGCACCCAATGCTTCTTCCACTTGGGCCATGGTGTCGCATTCAACCTCAATGGGTTTAAGGTTTGCCGACATTGCTTTTTTTATTGCCGCTTCAATTCCACCTGCGGCAATGATGTGGTTATCTTTAATCAGTACCGCATCATCAAGGCGCATGCGGTGGTTGGTTGCTCCGCCCATGCGGGTTGCGTATTTGGCTAAATCCCGCAAACCCGGAATTGTTTTACGAGTATCTAAAATAACCGCGTTTGTTCCATTTATTGCATCAACGTACTGGCGTGTGGTGGTGGCAATACCTGAAAGATGTTGCAATATATTAAGTGCGGTTCTTTCACCCGCCAACAAAACCTGCGCCGGGCCCTCAACCCCGGCAAGGACCGTTCCTTTTTCAACCATGTCCCCATCTTTGACCAAGGATGACCATTTAATATCATCGGAAAGAGAGGAAAAAACCCTAGCCGCAATGTTTATTCCGGCGACAACCATTTTTTCCCGGGCCGAAAATACGCCCGAAAAGCGAACGTCTTCATCTATGGTGGCAAATGACGTTATGTCGCCACCCATGCCAAGGTCTTCATCTAGGGCGTCTTGTATTACGCGCTCAATAACGGCCTCGTCCATACCTTCGGGGATTGGGGATTGAAACATTATTCGGCCGCCGCCGCTGATTTTGTTGCAGGCGGCGAAAGCTCAAGCATGCGCTCAAGCGGCCTAAGCGCCTTGACACGCAAATCTTCCGGTAGCTTTACGAAAGGCGCTTCATTGACCATGCAAAGGTAGAGCTTTTCCATGGTGTTTAGTTCCATGAACGGGCACTGTGCGCAATTGCATGAACCATCGGCACCGGGGGCAGGGTAAAACGTTTTTTCCGGCGCGCTTTTTTGCATTTGATGAATAATGTTTTGTTCGGTCGCGACAATAAATTCTTTTGCTTTGTTGGTGGTTACAAAATCAAGAATGGAACGGGTTGAACCGATATGGTCGGAAACTTCTAAAATGCCTTCGGGGCATTCAGGGTGGGCGGCAACAAGCGCACCGGGGTGGGAATCTTTTAATCTGGTTATTTCGCGGGCAGAAAATTGTTCATGCACAATACAGGTGCCGGGCCACAACACCATATCGCGACCGGTTTTGCGGTTTAGATACGCACCAAGATGACGGTCTGGCCCGAATATAATTGGTTTATCTTTGGGCAAAGAATTAATGATGTGCTCGGCGTTGGATGAGGTAACGATATAATCAGACATTGCCTTTACCTCGGCCGATGAATTTATGTAATTAACCGCAATGTGGTCTGGGTGTTGGGCGCGAAAGGCCGCATATGCTTCTGGTTGGCAGCTATCTTCGAGCGAGCATCCGGCGGCGGCATCGGGCAAGACGACCTTTTTATCGGGGCTTAGAATATTAGCCACCTCGGCCATAAAGCGAACTCCGCAAAAAACTATCATGTCGGCATCGGTCTGGGCAGCTTTGCGCGAAAGGTCAAGTGAGTCACCGACAAAGTCGGCAATATCTTGTATTTCGCCTTCTTGGTAATAGTGCGCAAGAATTACCGCATTTTTTTCGCGCTTAAGGCGATTGATTTCAGCCTCAAGGTCGAGCAGGGGATCTATGTCTCGCTCGCTCATGGCCCCTTGGCCCGGGGGAAATACGGTTTCGGTTTTCATGGGCTTATTGTTCTTCTTTGTGTGTATTTTTAAGAGCTGTTGTTTTTTATTTATTACTAAGGGTCGACCATTTAGGCAACCTTTGGGCGTAAGGCATTGTAACCCTTTGGAGATAAGCATGAAAGCCCGCAACGGCAAGGCCATAAAATCAGCCAGTTTTTAAGCCTTTGATGGAACTGTTTTAATTTATAACGTCTTGTGGGGCGTGCGGGGTTGGAAAAAAGGTACCGCCCGAACCGTCTGTTTGACCTGAACTCAGATTGCCGAGGGAATGGCTTTCTGAAAGGATGGCCTATCTGTGTGGGGCGGCCAAGGCAAAACAACTGGGTTCGGGCGGAATTCGCATCGTCAAAATAGGTTGGTTTTTAGCTACTTAAACCCGCCCTTTATTAGCGTTCCTTCAATCTTGCGCTGAGCGCGATTTTTAAGGCGGGTATCGGTGGCAACGATTGTTAGATTCAGCCAATCACCGTTTTTTATTGGCTTGCGAGTGATGGCATCAAACCGCACCCCATCTTTTAGCCACCATGTAAATTTACACGCACGCACACCATCGGTTATGCGCGCATTACATGAATTGGTCGAAGGGGCACCATATTTTTCAGACAATTCACTGACAACCGCATCTTCGTCGGTATCTTGGAAAACGTTGTCATATTTTATCATATAAGAAAAACTGCGCTGTCCTTCTTCGCCGTACCATGCGCTATAGGTTGCACCGCCATCATTGTAGTATGCCGAAACCTGCCCGGTCGCATTTACCCCAATGATGCTTGATGGGTTTGCCTTTTTAAGACTTGTTAGCGATGCGCCAATTTTCATATCGCCAATTTGGAAGCGTTGATTTTTGGATTTGCTTATTTCCGTAAAAAACGAAGTAGTTTCGTTGGTCGCCGCGCTGTATTTCATCACCATCAGATATGTGGCCAGCATAATCAGCGAGAATATGCACAAGGCAACAAGAACCGATGTGCTTTCATCACTTTTTCCGTCATTGACGGTGATTAATTTATCCAAATAATTAGTTGCCGGGTTCGCCATATCAAACACCTTCGCTTTTTTATTTTTCTGTAATGCCGCGTATGCGAATCATCTTGAATATAAAAATAGCTCTATTTTGTGTTTGTGAATGTGTTCAAAATCACACTTCAGCATTATTTATAACTAATTGAAATATAATGCTAATTGTCATGTTTTTGTTGATTGTCGGGTGATGAAATATATAACAAAATATTAACGCACACCAAATTGCGCAAAAACAATTTTATAAAACGCGAATGATAAAATTATGATTGCATGCCTTAGCAGCCCTGCCATCTTTCTATAAGGCCGCTGTCTATGCCAATTTGGTCTAATGCACGACCAACTGTGTGTAAAACAATATCTTCGATGCTTGATGGATTGGTATAAAAGGCGGGAACCGGCGGAAGTATCACACAACCCATGCTTGCCGCTTTGCCCATAAGTTTTATATGGCCGTGGTGAAGAGGGGTTTCGCGCACCATCAAAACCAATGGTTTCTTTTCTTTAAGCATGACATCAGCGGAACGAAGCAAAAGATTGTGCGCGTAAGATCCGGCAATTCCGGAAAGTGTTTTTATTGAACACGGCGCAACTATCATGCCTTGGGCACGGAAAGATCCGCTAGCAGGCTTTGCCCCAATATCCTTTACATTGTGGGTTTCGCTGGCAAGCGCAGATACATCATCAAGCCCTAAACCCATTTCATGCTTTAATGTGCGGATTCCGGCCTCGGTTATTATGGCGTGCGTAGGGATACCCATTTTTTTTAAGGTACGCAGTATTTCCATCCCGTAGATGGCACCACTGGCACCAGATATTCCTACAATCACCGGAAGGGTCAAATTTTCTTGGCTCTTATTATTCATCTGTCTGATAATATAGATAAAATGTTGTTACTACCATGCGTTTTAACACGCACAAGACAGTATTTGTTGTGCTATATAGGTGGCCAATATCAATTTCATCCAGCCAGCGTTTTCTGGTTATCCCATAATTTAAGTTCGGAATATACTAAATCATGACATCTGCAAGTACGCCAACGGCAAATAATCGCCCCGCAAACTCTGGTTCTAAAGTGGGAATTGTAATGCTAAATCTAATTCTTGGTGCCGCCTTGCTTTACAGTTTTGTTACCGTGTTTGTGTTTTTGCTGCAGCGCGATTTTATGTATTTTCCCGATCAGTCAAAACCCAACCCGGCCCAAAGTGTTGCTCCGGAAATGGGTGTAGTAAGTTACAAAACGTTTGACGGCATTGATATTTCATCTTGGTATTACCCGCCCAAGGACAATAGTTTCCCCGTTGTTGTTCATTTTCATGGTAACGCAGGAAATATAGGTGATCGTGCGGCCCGGGCAAGAATGCTGATAGATAATGGCTATGGAGTATTGTTGGCAGAATACAGGGGCTATGGCGGCAATGAGGGAACCCCTGATGAGCCTGGTCTGCTGTTTGACGGTAAGGCCGCATTGGATTTTTTGGATAGCCAAGGCGTATCGCCAGATCGCATTGTTATTTACGGGGAATCTTTGGGTTCCGGCGTTGGCGTACCGATAGCCATGGATATGGCCTTCGATGCAAGGCAGGTTATGGCTGTGGTTTTGGAAGCCCCTTTTTCTTCGGCCGTTGATGTTGGCAAGGTGCACTACAGAATTTTTCCTGTTGGCTTGTTGCTCAAAGATAGGTTTGAATCAACCCCACGCATAAGCGCTATCCGCGCACCTTTATTGATAGTTCATGGTGAAAATGACATGACGGTTCCAATGAAATTGGGGCAAAAGCTTTTTGCTGCCGCGCTGGAACCAAAACAATCAGCATGGATTGTCGGCGCTGGGCACAACAACCTTTATGAGTTTGGCGCAGGTGAGATTGTTATGGATTTCCTCAATAAGGTCCGTGAAAACTGACCTAAAAACACTATCTTTTTTTTCGGCTTTTTCCGGCTTTTTCTGCCCCCCCAATACGTGATCAAGCCCTTGGATTCTATGCCAATAGGGCGATTTTAGTGAGCTAGCGCTTAAAGGTAATTGATTGGCGCCTTGATTATACCTTATAACATATTGATATTATTGAAAATATCTGTTTTTTTTAAATCAATTCTATGTTTGCTTAGCACACACACTTTCTGCTATTCATAAGATGTTAACCATAAACGGCCGCCTTTGGCGGGTCCGGGTTTTTTTGTTTGCTTAATTTAATTGGCCGGTTAGTTGGCTGGTTAATTGATTGGCCATTTGTGGCTTCGATTGAACGCAAACACGGCAAACATAGGGTTATGGGCTTGAAGAATAGAGAGTGTGGATTTAAATGGCACAAATAGCCAGATCCTACAGTTCGTTAAACCAGAACCTTCCTAGTGGCCATTCGCCATCCGGGGGGCGTAATGTCGCGTCTGTTGCCCGTTCACCAGTAGAAGAAATAAGCGCCAAAGCCGGCGTGCAACCCGAAGAAAGTTTCGTGTTTCAGGATTTTACCGATCAAGGTTTCGGCAAACGCAAAAACAATCCACCGGTAAAAAACACCGGCTCTCTTTTTGATGCGCCAAGTGCATCATTCGCCCACCTTTTGAGCCAAGATCAGGTCGATAGCGAAAAAAGCAAAACCCCGCAGTACGGAACCGCATCCTTTCGCAATATTTTAAGCAAGGCCATATCGGCGTATGAGGGAACGGCCAAAGTAATAAGCGGTGCGGTGAGTCCGCGCGGCACATCTTTTTCTCTATCTCTTTGATTTTATTTAATATTTTTTTTACAACCGGTAGCTGTGTGATATCCGTCACAGCTAGCTCGGCACTGCTGGGCTATTATAATTGTAACCATAGCTGTACCTATGGCCGAGTGTGCCAATGGGAAAGCAATATTTGATAATGGTTATGAACAGGATAGAAAAATGTTGGCTGGAATTTTTGGTTCCGTAGTTTCAGGACTAAGCCTAAGCGCCCAGAGGGTTAGCTCGGCGGCGGACAATATTGCCAACTCCACAACATCCGGATACAAACCGACAGCGGTTAATTCGCGAACCCTTGTAACCAATCAAACATCAATTAATTCATATTCGGCCGGTGGGGTGCAGGCAATCAGCACCCAGTTGATCGGCGTTCAAGGTGCGCTTGGCGCATCCACCAGCAGTACCGATTTGGCGATATCGGGAAGCGGCTTTTTTGCTGTAAAGCCATCGGTCAATGGTGGTGAAACGCTGTATACGCGCGACGGTTCTTTTAAGCCCGATAACAATGGCTACCTTGTTAATTCCGCCGGATATTATCTCCAGGCGAAAAACCCGCAAACCGGCAATACAGAATCTTTAAATATAAATTCCGCAACCGGAACGGCGGACGCCACAACCAATGCGTCTGTTAGCGTTAATCTTCCAGCGGGCGCCGCGGTTGGCGAAACGTTTGATATTGATATCCGGGCGCATGATTCGCTTGGTAATGGCATTAACATTCCGGTGCAGTTTACCAAGAAAAGCTCTTTGGTGTTTACCGTCACGGTTGGGAACGTAACTGACAATAATAGCGGGTCCACCGTTGGAACCGCGCTAGAGGGTGATGCATCGGGGCCAACATATTCGGTTGATGTGGTTTTTAATTCACTAGGCCAAATTGATGGATATGACAAAAACGGGGACGGAACAATAGATTCACAAAGTGGCCCTGGCATTTATGTGCCGTTTGTTATCGGCCACCCAGAAGACCTTGATGTGAACCTGGACCTTTCCGGAACAACGGCGTTTGCAGGTGATTTCACCGTTAATTCAATTAGCACCGATGGTGCGTCTTATGGAACGGTTTCCGCTATCAGTGTTTC
>JAOULV010000072.1 GCA_029881835.1 Rhodospirillaceae bacterium | reverse complement strand
ACATTTAAACGTTTTGCCAGCGCCAGCACCGCAACTTCGTCTGATTTTAAATCGAGCGAACAAACGCATGCGACCGATTGCTTGGCAAGGCCCGCATTATTTAACGCATCAATCGCAAGGTTATATAATTCTTCACTATCGGTTCCCCGTTCGCACCCGACCCCCAATGCCAAAACCGGCGGGTGCAAAACAAATGTTTTATCGGGATCAGAAATTTCTTTATGTGTTACCAAAACGCTTTCTTGTGCATTATTTACCGAACCTTGCTTAAATGGCGCGCTTGACCCCAATAGCCAATCGGCATTTCCGCCATCGACCTGCAAATTAACATTTTCACCAGACAACATTTTTGCCATTACACCCTTGGCCGCAATCTGGTTTGATGCCCCCCAGCCCGATGGCGGGTCATCAAGGGCGATAGCGAATTCACCATCACCAGCCGTGGTGATGGCGGCAATTCCACCCAGCACACCCGCCGAAACCCGGGCCAAGCGGTTGGCACCCCCGTGCCCACCCAATAATGCCACCACATGGGCGCCATCGGGTGAAACCGCAACCACGGGGGGTTCGGTTTTTTTGTCCGCCAGCACGCCTGCTAGGGCGCGAATAATTATGCCACTGGCGGCAACCGCGACAATTGGTGTATTGGCATTGAAAAGCTTTTGCAGCGTTTCTGTGGTGCTTGAAAATATTTCATCTGCAATTTCTGTTTCAAACCGGCAAAACAATTTTGCCCCGGGTAATGATTTTTTTAAATTTATTCCGGTTTCAAGCCCGGCCTGATTTATCACCACAATTGCACTGGGTCCGGGAACAGTTTCAGCGCTTGCCCCATCGCCCTCTTGCACGGGCGGAACAAGGGCTAATGAAAAATAGCTTCCGCTGTTAACGTCTGCCAGTTTTTCAATTTTTTCATTTTCACCGCTGGCATCGCTTACCAACAGCGCCCTCGCAAGGCGGTTTTTGCTTTTTAAGACCTGTTTTAGTTTTTCAAGATTTTTGCCAATTTTTATCACCGCAACCGCGCCTGTACCTGATAAGGCGGCACTTAATTGTGTGCGCGTCAGCGTTGCCGGAATGACCGAAAAGGTTTCATTATCACTGGCCAACGCCAACCCTGTGGTGGAAGCCGCAGCATTGATCGAGCTAACGCCGGGGATGGATTTTATTTCAAAACCTTTGTTGCTTAGCTTGTTTATTTTTTCCGCCAGATGCACGAACGATCCGTAAAAAAGCGGATCACCTTCGCACAAAAACACAACGTCCTTGCCCGCGTTTAGGTGCGACACTATTTCATTTGCGCCCGCGTCATAGGCTTCGCGTCTTTGGCTTTGGCTTTTTCCCATATCGACCGCAATGGCAATTTCCGTTACCCCGTCTTTAATAAAATCTTGGGCAATATTTTTGGCCATTGATGATGAATTATGGCCGTGGATATAAGAAATTATTTTTGCAGCACTTATGGCTTCACTGGCGGCAATTGTTAATAACCCTTTATCACCGGGGCCAAGGCCGACGCCAACCAAAGTTCCTTTTTTATTTGTGTTCATTATTTTGCCCCCGGTTTATGGGCAATCAGCTGGGTTACGGTTTTAAGCGGCTGAAATGATTGCTGGTGTCCGATTTTTTTTGCCCGTTCAATATTTATACGAATCATCTCACCGCCAACCAGTTCGGCAAAATTAGAAATTATTGCTTCGCTTTTTATTGTGACCGAATTTACCACCAAACGTCCGCCCGGTTTTAACGCATCCCACGCTTGGCTGATTAAATCTTCGCCACCATTTGTAAGGCCGCCGCCGATAAAAATCGCATCGGGTGAATTTCCAGAAATTTGTGCAAACACATCGGGTGCCGCCCCGCAAACAACCTGCAAGCGGGTAACGCCTAAATTAAATGCATTGGTGTTTATATTTTCGGCTCTGGTTTTATCTTTTTCAATGGCGATGGCTTTCATATTCTTTCCGCCACGCATCCATTCAATGGCGATTGAACCGGAACCGGAACCAACGTCCCACAACATCTCGCCTTCGCACGGGGCAAGGCTGGAAATGGTTGTGGCGCGAACTTCGCGTTTGGTTATTTGTCCATCGTGATTAAACGCGTCATCATTAAGCCCACCCACCAGCGCATGGCCTGAAACGTTATCGTCCGCCACGCATTCAACCGCAATTATATTAAGGTGCGCGCATTCGCCATTTTGCCAATTTTCGGCCAAGCCGAAAATATAGTTTTCGTTTTCCCCGCCAAGGTTTTCTAAAACTGTAATTTTGGATTTAGCAAAACCGTGTGCGCACAATAATTTTGCAACAACGCTTGGGCTTTCACCATCATTGCTAAGGGCGATTATTTTGGCGTTATTAAATAAATAACGATTTATGTTTTCCGCCGGACGACCATGAATGGTTACAACATTTACGTCCGGTTGCGACCAACCCATCCGCGCGCATGCAAGCGAGATTGAGCTAACGGCTGGAATTACATTTAGTGCATCCCCGCCAAAACGCCGGGCCAGCGTCGCCCCGACGCCGAAATACATCGGGTCGCCAGAGGCCAAAACCACAATGTTTTTGCCCTTTTTTTGCTCTATCAAATCAAGGGTTTTATTAAAACCTTTAGCCCAATCAGTGCGGATTTGGTTTTTGGGTTGAACCATACCTGCCAACATTTTCAAGTGACGTTCACCGCCGATGATTATTTCCGCGTTTTCAATTAATTGAATTGAGCTATCGCTTAAACCCTGAACGCCATCTTCGCCAATGCCGATTACGCTTATCCATGGGGTGATTAGTTTTTTATTTGTCATCATTGCCCGCCTATGGAAATTGCATTGATGACAGCCGCCGCCATGGCCGAACCGCCTAACCTTCCTTGTATTGTGATAAAAGGAATATCGTTTGCATTTTTTATTAGTGCTTCTTTGGATTCACTTGCCCCGACAAAACCAACCGGCAGGCCGATTATAAGTGCGGGTTTTGTTTCAGGATTTTTTTCAATAATTTCCAAAAGCCGAAAAAGTGCTGTCGGTGCATTACCAATTACGCACACCGCGCCCGCTAACATTTCACCCCAGCGTTCAACCGCAATGGCCGAACGGGTTTCACCGCGCGCCTTTGCTTCATCAGCCACGCCCGGGGCATCCAAAAAACATTCGACATTATTATTTTTTGGCAGGTGTTTTGTAATAATGCCGCGTTTTACCATTTCGGCATCAACCAAAACATTCGCCCCGTTTTGTAATGCCGCTTTGCCGGTTTCTGCACAATTATTTGAATATTTAATTAAACCTGCAACTTCGACCATGGCCGATGCGTGCACCATACGCATGGCAACGCTTCGCATAATTCCGGAAAAGTTTTTAAAATCAACTTCTGCTTCTATGCGGCGAAAGCTTTCGGCGTATATTTCATCCGGTTCGTGAATGTATTCAAAGCTTGGCATCGGTTATTTATCTTCATCATGGCTGTGGTCGTGATGATGGTGATGGTGGTGATGGTGGCCGTGGTCTTGGGCGTTTTCTTCGGTACCGATACCTTGCACATGGTGATGGTGGCCAACCTGTGGCGCACCGTGGTCATGTTCGTGGCCGATTATTTGTTCGCGGTATTTACAAAGCTGGCAATTCATTACCCCGGTGCCATTAATGGCTTCATCCACGCGCGATAGAAAAGTCGCTATTACGTCTGGGTGATGGCCTAGATAATCTGCCTTGATAAATTGAATGTCGGGGTTTTTATCAGCCGCTTCATCGACCCAGCTATAAATGCGTTTAACCAGTATTCCGGTGAAAAGAAAATATGGAAAAACCACAATTCGTTTAAAGCCCATTTTCACACAGCGTTCCAACGCGCCGTCAACCAACGGGGTCGCCACACCGGAGTAAGCGGTTTCGGCCCAACCCACACCCAAACCTTCCCACAACATGCGGGTTACTTTGCAAACATTGGAATTGGCATCCGAATCATTGGTGCCGCGGCCGACCACCAAAATCATGGTGTCGCTTAAAGCGATATCGCCGGGTGCGCCTGTAATGGCGTCAGCAATGCGCCCATGGGCGGCATTTAACATGCGCGCATCAATCCCCAGATCGGCGGCATAGACCAATTCAAGTTCGGGGTTTTCGGCCGCATAATTATTTATTTCGCTCGGCAAATCGTTTTTAACGTGACCTGCGGCAAATAACATTCCCGGCAAACAGATTATTTTTTTAATGCCACGGCTTTTAAGTGCATCCAGCCCATCGCGAATAACCGGTGTGGCAAATTCCAAAAAGCCGCTTTCGACAGCGGTGTTTTTAAGGCGGCTTTTAAATTCGACCGCCAGTTGGTTGAATTCCTCAACCGCGTTGCGGTCGCGCGAACCATGCCCGCATATCATTATGCCGGTGTCGGCAGAAATGGTGTTAAGCGCGCCGTTTGCAGGCGTTTGTTTTGTGGGCATTTTGTTTCCTCACCGCCCGGTCATTGCCTCTGGGCGGTACTTTTTTGCTTCATTTGTCGGCGGGGGCGGCCTGGTCCTTGCCTTCGGGCCATTAATTTTGTTCCCTGCCGGGGACGATTTATTTGAAGATGCCAATATACTAACCAAGGTTTAATAAAGCTAGCCTTGAAAAAAATAGCTTAGCCCCGCAAACTGCATTTTATGTTCACCTTTGCCCTTTCCGCCCATACCAATGCCGGGTTTGACCCGCTGATTTTGCTGCTTTTGGCCATAATGCTTGAAGGGTATTTTGGTCGCTTTGAGATGTTGTTTAAAATACTTCCCCATCCGGTCAGCCTGATTGGTAATTTTATCAGGGTTTTAGAAAAAAAATTAAACCGCGACAAGCGCTCAAACATGGACCGAGCCATACGTGGGGCAATTTCGGTTTTGTTAATTGTGATAATTGCAGGCGCTGTCGGTTGGGCGGTTTTATGGGTTAGCCTAACCCAGCAATTTGGTTGGGTTGTGGAAACCGCATTGTTGGTGTTCTTGTTGGCCGGGCGCGATTTGTTTGACCGCACCAAAGACGTGATGACAGCACTTGCAAGCGGCAACATTGCCAATGCCAAAACGGCGGTAGCACACATTGTCGGGCGTGACCCCAACCAACTGGACGAACACGCCATTGCGCGCGCCAGCATTGAAAGCTTGTCTGAAAATTTATCCGATGGCGTAATCGCACCAATATTTTGGTATGTGCTGTTCGGTTTTCCTGGAATTTTGGTTTACAAAGCGGTCAACACCATGGATAGCGAAATAGGATATTTGAGCGAACGTTACCGTGCCTTTGGCATGGCGGCAGCCAGATTGGATGATATTTTGAACCTTGCGCCGGCACGGCTTTCGGCTTTGTTGATTTGTTTAGCAGCATTGGTTTCGCCTAAAGCAAGCCCGATCGGTGCTTTTAAAACCATGTTGCGCGATGCCCGCAAAAACGCATCACCCAACGCCGGCTGGCCTGAAGCGGCCATGGCAGGTGCACTTGATCTGGCGCTTGGCGGGCCGCGCAAGTATGAAAATAAAACCACTAATAACGAATGGATTGGCGCAGGCACCGCCAAGGCAACGCCGGGTGATATCAAACGCGCACTTTATATATACGTCGTTGCAATATTGTTGAGCGTTTTATTAGTTGCGGTAATTGCGGTTTTTCGTCTTGGCCTTTAATTAATTACTGTGATTAATTATTTGGCCAACTTTAAAATACCATCCAAATCCAAATGCTGCTTAAGATGATGGGCAAGCTCATCTAACGCTTGCTCTACTTTTTCAAAATGGCTTGAACCTTTTTTGCGTGTAGGTGAAATGGCAGAAAGAAACGAATGCCTGAACCCGTCTTCTTGAAAAAGCCCGTGCATATAGGTGCCAAACACCAACCCACTTTCGGAAATTGCCCCTTCAACCCGGCCATCGGCCAAGTTAAACCACGGGCGTTGGCGGTCCGGCCCTTCGCTAAGGCCCAAATGCATTTCATAACCGGAAACATTTTCTGCCGTATGGATTTCGGTTCCGGAAACCTGCTCAAGGGTTTTGTCACCCGTTAGAACGCTTTCAATATTTAGTAGCTCTATCCCCGGCTCTTCATCCGGTTTTGGATTTTCACAACCATCAGGGTCAACCACCCGTTCACCCAGCATTTGATAGCCGCCACAAAGACCTATTATCCGCCCGCCGCGACGGTGAAACGCTTTTAAATCAACATCCCAACCTTGCGCTTTAAAATAACGCAAATCTGAAATAACCGATTTAGAGCCAGGAATAATTGCAACATCAACATCCAGCGGCAATACATCACCGCTATCAAGCATTATGACTTCAACATCGGTTTCGTTCAAAAGCGGATCAATGTCATCAAAATTGGCAATGCGCGGAAGTTTGAACACGGCAATTCTTATCCTGCCTTTTTTGCCCTCTCCACTTTCTATCCAACGTTGTAGTGATGCGCTGTCTTCTTTTGGTAATGCCCGCGCCCCATCAAACCACGGAACAGTACCAAATGTGGGCCAGCCGGTGCGGGTTTCAATTTCTTTTACGGCTCCCGCAAAAAGGCCGATATCACCGCGAAACTTGTTAATGATAAAGCCTTTTATTTGTTCGCGTTCACCCGGTTCCAGCACCGCGTGGGTGCCGACAATTTGTGCGATTACGCCACCTTTTTCCACGTCGCCCAGCAAAATAACCGGAACGTCGCCTGCGCGGGCGAAACCCATGTTGGCAATATCGCCAATGCGCAAATTAATTTCTGCCGGGCTGCCCGCACCTTCGACCACCACCAAATCAGCATCGTTTTTTAAAATGGAAAAGCTTTCCATAACCGTGGGCAATAGCTTGTCTTTTAGGTTGCGAAAATCTTTTGGCTGGACGCGCCCGTCAACCCGGCCTTGCACAACTAATTGCGCGCCAGTTTCGCCTTCGGGTTTTAATAAAACCGGGTTCATGTGAATTGTCGGCTCTACCCTGCAGGCCAGTGCCTGCAACGCCTGAGCCCGGCCAATTTCACCACCGTCAGACGTGACGGCCGCATTGTTTGACATGTTTTGCGCTTTGAACGGCCTGACATTAAGCCCGCTATTGGCAAAGGCCCG
>JAOULV010000071.1 GCA_029881835.1 Rhodospirillaceae bacterium | reverse complement strand
CAAGCTTGACGAGCTTTTGCCCGAATGGGCGGTAACAAAATTACGCGAAGATGTCGCCATGGTGCGCGGTCTTTGCCCGGAATTTAACCTGCAATCGTATCTGGAAGGGCACATGACCCCTGTTTTCTTTGGCAGTGCCATAAACAATTTTGGCGTTCGCGAGCTTTTGCAGGGCCTTGCTCTAAATGCGCCGTCGCCGCGTCCGCAGCCATCGGTTGAGCGCGAAGTAAAACCCGATGAAAAAGACGTAACCGCAATAGTATTTAAAATTCAAGCCAACATGGACCCGAAACATCGCGACCGCATTGCCTTTGTTCGTATTAATTCCGGTCACTTCAAGCGCGGCATAAAGCTAAAACATATTCGCTCGGGCAAGATTTTAAATATTCACAATCCGGTTTTGTTTTTAGCCCAAGACCGTGAAACCGCAGAAGAGGCATTTGCCGGCGATATAATTGGCATCCCTAACCACGGTAATTTGCGTATCGGCGATACGCTTAGCCAATCAGAGGAAATTCATTTTACTGGCATCCCGACATTCGCGCCTGAATACCTGCAAAAGGCTAGGGCGGATGATCCGCTAAAGGCCAAACACTTGGGCAGGGCATTACAGCAAATTGCCGAAGAAGGTGCCGCCCGGGTTATAAAGCCGATAATTGGCGCAGATTGGGTGGTTGGCGTTGTCGGTCCATTGCAGTTCGAGGTCTTGGCTGATCGCATCCGTACCGAATACGACATTCCGGTTCATTTCGAGGCGACAGAGCTTTACACCGCACGTTGGGTTGATGCCGATGATGATAAAATCTTGAAAAAATTCATTGATGAAAACCGCGTATCAATGGGCGAAGACCATGATGGCGCACCGGTATTTATGGCGCGCAATGCATGGCACCTGTCGAAAGCGCAAGAAGATTTCCCTGACATTAAAATGCTAAAAACCCGCGAACAGTCGATTACCTGATTTATTTTTTTTCAATATTCATATCCAGCGAAAAATCCATCACGCTGAATATGTTTGAGTAACTATCGCTCCATGCCTTTATCCCCGTATCGGGAACCACCACCCATCCTTTATCCGCAAGACCGCCAAGGTCGGATTCCGACCTGACAATCAAGGCATAATTGGATGCCGGGTAAAGCAGGCTTTGCAGTTTGTTCCCTTTTTTCATTGCCACCAGCCCTAGTTCACGGGCGATAGCACCCAGTACGGGGTAAAGGTCAAGGTGGCGGTTGCTTATATGCATAACCAAAATCCCGCCCGGTGTTAATTTTTGCATGTAAAGGGTTAATGCCTCGGTCGTCATCAGGTGGGTGGGGATGCTGTCCGAGGTAAAGGCATCTATGAACAGTATGTCAAAATGTCTATCGGCAACCTTTTCAATTTCAAGGCGCCCGTCACCATGGGTAACGCTGTAATCGCCGGGACAGTTTGTAAGAAACGTGAAATATTTTGGATCAGACGCCAGCCGGGTAACACTGGGGTTTATTTCAAAAAATTCAAGCTTGCGACCGCCCCGGTCATAACAGGCAATAGAACCAACCCCAAGTCCAACCGCGCCGACAGCGCCGTTATTTGGGCGCGAGGCAATTTCTGCAAATATATCTTTTACCGGGGTAATTTTGCTGTAATAGCTAAGCGGTTCTGGCTTGACGCTGTCGTTAAGGCGCTGGACGCCATGAATGGTGGTGCCGTAGCCAAGGACTCTGGCATTTTTATCGGCAAAATCATTTATACTCAGCACACCATAAAAGTTTCTTTCGTTAAGCAACGTTCCTGTTGATGACGTTGTCTCGCTTGACCATATGACCAGCGACAGCACCGCAGAGCCGGCAACGGCTATCAGGGCTAGGCGTTTTTCCATGGTGCCAAACAAAACCCTAGCCAACACAACTAGCGACACAGACGCCAACAGCATTAGTGGGAATTCAATAACTTTGTTAAACAATATTGGGGCCAATAAAGCATTAAATGCTCCGCCCAACGCCCCACCAACGGCAATCATCAAATAAAATTTTGTGAGGTGGCGTTTGTGTGGACGGATGAGTGAGAGTTCGGTGTGACAGGCAAGCGCGGTAAAGAAAAAAGCCGTTATCAGTAGCAGCGCCCACAGCATCCAATTATTGTTGCCGGAAACAAACCACAGAAGCCCAAGCCCCAGCAGGGAAAGTATCATCAGCAATGTTGCGCCATCGCGACCAACGATTGGGCGGCGGGCAAAAGATATAATGAAGGTAGCGAGAAAAAGCGCAAGCGGAATAACCCATAACATCGGAACCGCGGCGACGTCGGTTGTCAGGTGGGTGGTAAGCCCCAACATCAGGCTGGTGGTGCAAAGCGGCAATACCAGCCACATGAAAATTGTGATGGGGCGGGGGCTTGTTCCGGTGGCTTTATCAACCCCATCAGATGGCAATAACTTGTGGTGTCCGGCCCCATCCCGGACAAGGACGCCTGCCAGAGCAACCAACCCAATAAGGGCATAAAATCCCCATCCCCATGCACCCGCTTGGTTGTTAACGTCCAGCGCTGGTTCAATTATTATCGGAAAGCCTAGCAATGCCGCCATCGATCCAATATTGCTGGCCCCATAAAGAAAATACGGATTATCTGAATCTTTGTGATTGCTGAACGAAAACCATGTTTGCAGTAGTGGTGCGCTGGCGGCGATGACCACGAATGGAACGCCAACGTTAAGCGTCAACACCCACAAAACCCATAAGACCGGGTTTTCATCCGAAGGTGGCTGGGCGTTGGTTGCCCCCAGCGGTAACCACATCAACGAAAATAACAATAGCGAAATGTGGATGATTGCTTGTGTTCGGGGCCTAAACATTTCGCTAAGCAGGTGGGCGTATAGATAACCACCCAATAATGCAGTCTGAAAAAACAGCATTGCCGCATTCCACACCGCAGGCGCGCCACCGACCTTGGGCAAAAGGTGCTTTGCGATCATCGGCTGCATCCAGAACATTAGACCGGCAGAAAACACCAAAGCTAATGAAAATATCCAAACGCTTAGTCCGTTGCTTGATTTCTTATATGTATTCATTGATGTTTTTATACATTAATAAAACTATCCCCGGCACAAAAATATGACGGGGATAGTTTTTCTGAACAATGGATGGTTGCTGCGCGAAGCAGACCTAAATAACACTTAGCATCGAAGCCACCAATGGGTGGCGCACAACGTCTGCGTCTTTTAGACGGACAACCGCAATATCATCAAGCGCTTCAAGCCGATTGGATATATCTTCCAGGCCACTCATCCCCGGCAAAAGATCTGTTTGGTCGGGGTCACCCGTTACCACCATGGTTGAATGCCAGCCAAGACGGGTAAGTAACATTTTTATCTGCCCGTAGGTGCAGTTTTGCGCTTCGTCAATTACCACAAAAGCATTGTTGAGCGTTCGTCCGCGCATAAAGCCGACGGGGGCAATTTCAATGGTGCCGTCTTTCATCATTTTTTTAATTGAACTGTTGCCCATGCGATCGGCCAAGGCATCAAACAGCGGGCGCAGATATGGGGCCAATTTTTCTTCCATTTCACCTGGTAAAAATCCCAAAGTTTCACCAGCCTCAACCGCCGGGCGGGTAAGAACTATGCGACCGATATGGCCTTTTTCCAGTGCCTCTACCGCTTTGGCTATCGCAAGATAGGTTTTCCCCGTGCCCGCCGGCCCCAGTGCCATGACAAGGCTTTTTGCGTCTATCGCATCAATCAATGCTTTTTGGTTGTCGCTTCTGGGTTTTATGGTTTTAAGGTATCGTTGGTCACGGTCATCTTGCTGTATGGGGCCCAACGGGTGCCACGTGTCATCTTCGGGATAAAGGGCGTGAACCGTTGCTTGTTTTTGGCGGCGAGTTTTCTTTCCCATGAGATACCTCCTAAATAATTTGATGTGTTTATTTATTTCCCTAAACAGCAAACGCCCCCGAATACGGAGGCGTCAAAATAAGATTTTGATTTTTGTTTTCAGCCACAAGAACCGGGCTAGACCATGAATGCCAACCATTTGTTGGCTGATTCTCCCGGTTTGGGTCCGGGGTGGTTGATGCTGCCATAATGGCTTACTCCTATCCCTTGTTTCTTGCTTTAAAATGTTAGAAGGGATTGGTTAACAACTACTTTCGCTAGGATTGTTTTGTTTTGAAGGATATCTACCAATAATCTAACATATTGTTTTAAGCTGTTTTTTTGGTATTTCTTAGCCTTTGGGCGGGTATCTGGACCCCAAGCAACGCCCCAAACGCAATTATCATGGCCCCAACGCCAAGGGCATGGAATCCAACCCCTTGATCCAGCAATGCCCCCGCAAGCAAAGGCGAAATGGCGGTGGACAGCACGGTAAAGCTGGATGAAATAGCCCTGACCGACCCCAGTCGTTTGGTGCCGTAGGTATCGGCCCAGCTAGCGGTTATCAGTACGCCGCTGGTGCCTGTCGTAAGCCCGGCCAGCGCCAAATATATGGGCAACCATATCATGTGTTGGCCAAGCGCAATCACCGCCATTGCCGCTATTAGGGGCAGCAGAAAAAACGGTAATATGCGCCCGGGACCATGCTTATCTACCAAGGGGCCGCTTAATAGTGACGAAAAAACCGTTGCTCCGGCAAAGGCGGGGAAGCTAGACGCCAGCCATGCGATGTCCCAGCCCTTGGCATCGGCTAGGGCAAGTTGATGAAAGAAAATCCCGGTCAAAAGAAATGGCGCCATAAGTGCACCCAGCAAAATTATATAAAAATGTGGGTCGCGCAGGATATTTTTTTCTTCAAGATGTCTTTCTTTTTCCGATTTTTCTTTTTCATATTTTTGATGCCGCTCGCTATGCCCTTTTAATAAAAACTGCGATAGGGGCAACAGCGCAAACGTAATTATCAATGCGATAACCCCCCACGTGTCGCGCCACCCCAGATAGGCAATGGCAGCGATAGCCATTATTGGGAAAATGGATTCACCAATCGGATAACCAAGGCTGACTACGCTCATCGCGCGGCCGCGGGTTTCTTCAAAATATTTGGCCATGCTCACCACCGCGGTGTGGCGCAAAAGCCCTTGGCCAAAAAGACGCAGACCAAACAGCGCCGCGATCAGAACAATCATGTTGTTAGCCACCGACAAGGCTCCGGCCGCTAGGGCAAGACCAATTAAAACAATTGCCGAATACAACCTAAGATCAATGTGGTCTATTCTTCGCCCGGCCCAAATTATTACAAGCGCGCTCATAAGTGTTGCAATGGCATAAACCGCACCAAAATCACCGTGACTAAGAGAAAATTCACTTCTTATGTTATTGCCAAAAAGCGCAATAAAAAAAGTTTGCCCAATGTTGGCTCCTATGGTGCAAAGCAGGCCAAAGCCTAAAAAGCGGCGGTTGCCGATTATGAATCTAAATGTGCTCATGGTTTGCTTGTCGCCAACTCTACCCACCACCTTTGTTCGCGCAGTTAATGCAAACAGGGGTGGCCGGATCAATCTCAAGGCGCTTTTCGGTTATTTCTTCATCGCAAGATTGGCAAAACCCGTATTCACCGTTTTTAATCCGTTCAAGCGCGCGCTCTATCCGGCCCAGCTCAATTTCCCGCCGCCGTTCGGTCTCCAGCGCCATTTCTTGGGCCTGCATGGCGTCCATTCTGGACAGGCGCCCGACGCTGGTTTGGTCAAGGGTCACAGCCTTGCGGTCATCGCTGCTTAATTCCGCGTCGTGAAGCAGCTCTTGCTTTTCCAGCAAAAGCTTTTTTTGAAATTCAGAAATTTTTTTATCTGAAATTACGTTCATTATATTTTGCGCGATTTTTTTGCAGCGGATTTGGATTTTGGTTGTGGTCTGGCAAATGTCCATTCGCTTTCATTTGACGCACCTGGCTGGAATTTATAACCATTAACATTAAATTTTTTTATATCATCAGGTTTTTTAATGTTGTTTTCCATTATCCACCTTGCCATAGCACCGCGCGCCCGCTTGGCAAACAACCCTAAGGTGCGAATTTCACCGTCTTGAATTTCTTTGAACACCGGCGTAATTACCGGCACGCCAAGCGCATTTTCATCAAGCACGGAAAAATATTCCTTTGAAGCAAGGTTGATAATGGCTTTAGCTTTTTTTTCTTTTGCTTGTGTGGCAATTGCCTTGCTTACTTTGGTGCCCCAAAAATCATAAAGGTTTTTTCCTTTGGGGGTTTTAAGCTTGGTTCCCATATCCATGCGGTATGGTCTGATTACATCAAATGGGCGCAATGCCCCGTAAAGACCGGAAAGTATTAACAGCCTGTCTTGCGCCTGTTTTAGGGCATTTTTGTCCATGGTGCGGATTTCAAGCCCCACATAGGTATCGCCAGAAAACATAAATGCCGCAGGCTTGCTGTCAGATCCGGATTGTTTGACAGAAAATGTAGCAAACCAGTTGGCGGCACCCTCTGCCAGTTTGGGGCTGATATGCATTAGCTTGGCAATTTCTCCCTCGCTCTTTTCGGCAGCAATTTTTGCCAACGATTTTGCATCGCTATCAAACATAGGTTTGGTTTTTGCGATATCAGGAATTTTTTCATTTTCAAGGCTTAGCTTTTTGGCCGGCGAAACGATAACTAGCATTTTAATAAAACCACCTGTTTTTTGCTGTTGGGGAAATGGGCGGATGTAATGATTCGTGCCCAGTAAAAGATATCAGTAAAAAGGGCAAAACACCCCTAAAAACACCTCAAACCCAAGCTAAATACCGGGAAAAAGACCATAGGTAAATAGTGCTAATTGCCATTGTCTATCAATAACTATATTATAAAGGCAGATCTAAGTTTGTGGGCGCTATTGATAATGCAAGCGCCTTTTTTGATGTTATTTTGTATATTAAAATTAACGACCGTTTTAAGATTAATCAATATTTATGGGGCCAGACCTAAACATGATTTTACGACGTTCATTTTTTTCAATCTTTCTTGCGGCCATTTTGTTCGCTAACACGATACCCATTGCCGCCAGCGCAGACCACAATAGCAAAACTGCCCATCAATTTATCGAAGGCCTGGCAGATGCGGCTATTGGTGCGCTAACCGATAAAGAGGCGACGCGGGAAAAAAGGGTCGAGCGTTTTCGTGAGCTTTTGGGCCATAATTTTGATGTCGAACTAATCGGCAAGTGGGTTATGGGGCGCCATTGGCGCGCCGCCAGCGACACCGAAAAAACCGAATACATGGACCTGTTTGAAGATTTGATAGTGA
>JAOULV010000070.1 GCA_029881835.1 Rhodospirillaceae bacterium | reverse complement strand
TGCGGCAACCTTCATCGCGCGCCCATGAACCGGCGCGGTAATCCCACCAGGTATAATGCCCGCTCATTCCCTTGGCCGCCAATGCATCTGTTAGGCCCAAATTGGTAATGGCACGAAATGCGTTTCTTGATTGCGGCATAAACAAAGCATCGCGTTTCCATTTTTCCGGATTATAAACATCGCCCGGTTCGGGAATTACGTTGTAATCGCCACCCAAGACAAAGGCATCATTATTTTTTAACAATGTTTTTGTGTGCGCCAACAAGCGTTCCATCCAGCCAAGTTTGTAATCAAACTTTTCGCCGGGAACCGGGTTGCCGTTGGGCAGATAAATGCTGGCAACGCGAATGCCATTGGTTATGCCTTCAACATAACGCGCTTGTTCGTCTGATTTATTTCCAGGCAAGCGGGTTTGGGTAATTTCAATTGGGTATTTTGATAAAATCGCAACACCGTTATATGTTTTTTGTCCAACCACGGCGGCTTCATAGCCAAGCGATTTAACTTCCATCAGGGGAAAGTTTTCTTCCAGCCCTTTTAGTTCTTGCAACAAAACCACATCGGGGGCGAATTCGCCCAGCCACTTTAACAGGTGTTCAAGCCGGGCTTTTACGGAATTGACGTTCCAGGTGGCAATTTTCAATGAACTTCAACCGGGCTATACTGAAAATGACGAACCACACCCGCAGGTGCTGTCGGCGTTGGGGTTTTCCATCACAAAATATGCACCCATAAGATCGGTTTTGAAATCCAGCGTCGCGCCGGCAACAAAGGGAATAGATGTTTCATCAACCACGACCTTGATGCCGCCTTCTTCGAATGTGCGGTCATCTTCCTTGATTTCGCTATCAAGGCTGAAATTGTATTGAAAGCCGGAACAGCCGCCACCGGTAATTCCGATACGCAGCATCATGGCCGGGTTGCCTTCGGCTTCAATCAGCTGGCGGATGCGGGCAACCGCACCTTGGCCGATATTGATGGAATCGGTTGGCTGTTCAGGTGTTTGTGATGTATCTGGCATTTATAGTGCTCCTCTAGGTGGCCTAAACCCTTGGCCGGAAGTTGCCAAATTATAGCCTATCTACCCCATAGATGTAATGACGAGATGCAAAATGTCAAATTCCCCTTTGTTAGAAGGGCGCAAGAGGGTAGTTTTCGCCCATGAGCGACCAAATGAGCAAACTAGCCCCATATGCCTGCACGCCCCAAACTAGCCGTGGCAGGCTTTACCCGGAACCCGAAAGCGAGACCCGGACCTGCTTTCAGCGTGACCGTGACCGCATTATCCATGCCGGTGCCTTTCGTCGCCTGCAGTACAAAACCCAAGTTTTTGTTAATCACGAGGGTGATTTTTTCAGAACCCGGCTTACCCATTCGTTGGAAGTTTCCCAAATTGCCCGTTCTATCGCCCGTTCGCTTGGTTTGGCCGAATATCTGGCCGAAACATTGGCGCTGGCCCATGATCTTGGCCATACCGCGTTTGGTCATGCCGGTGAATACGAATTAGAAGAACGCATGGCTGATTATGGCGGATTTGACCATAATGCCCAATCCCTTAGGGTGGTAACCGCACTTGAACATCGCTACGCCGCGTTTGAGGGGCTTAATCTTACGTGGGAAACATTGGAAGGTATTGTAAAACACAATGGCCCATTAACAGGGTTTGATGGTGCCAAACCATTGCCGTGGGCAATTGCCGAATACGCCAAATTGCAAGACCTGGAGCTTGGCACCTTTGCCTCGGCCGAGGCGCAGGCGGCGGCGGCATCTGATGATGTGGCCTACAACAACCACGACATAGATGATGGCCTTAGGGCCGGGTTATTTTCCCTTGATGACATCCGCGAGGTTGATTTTGTCGGTAGCGCTATCAGAGATGTGGAAAAAACTTACCCCGGCCTTGATCGTTCACGCACAATCCACGAAACCGTGCGCAGGCTAATAGGAAGCATGGTCGCCGACATTTTGACCGAATCAAAAAAACGATTATCTGACGCCAAGGCAGAATCGGCGGGCGATATTCGTGCGCTCAAGGCGCCGGTGGTTGAATTTTCCGATGCCATGAAAAAAAATGATAAAGAATTAAAAGAATTCCTGTTCAATAACATGTACAGGCATTACAAACTCAACCGCATGACCGCCAAGGCAAGGCGGGTTGTGGGCGATTTGTTTGATTTATTTTTGCGCGATCCTTCTTGCTTGCCGGATGAATGGTCTGTTCTTGCGGGTGAGCCCAAATCAGAACAAACCGCACGTTTGGTCGCCGATTATATTGCCGGAATGACAGACCGTTTCGCCCTTGATGAACATTCGCGCCTGTTTGATATTCAGGCCAAAACAAATGATGTAAGTATTAGCTGATGAACCTTTTTAGACATTTCACAAATGAAATTTCAGCCATATGTGCAAACCTTGATGCGCTTAAGGGCCAAGATGTTTCACGCCTAACGGTCGAGGCCCCGCGCGATGTCAGCCACGGCGATATCACCACCAATGCCGCAATGGTTTTGTGCAAAGGCGCAAACATGAAACCGCGCGATTTGGCCGAAATAATTAAGGCCGAGATCGAAAAGCTTGATGGCGTAACAAGCGCCGAAATTGCCGGACCGGGGTTTATAAACTGTCGTTTGGATAACGGCTTTTGGCACAGGCAACTGGGCGAAATATTAAAAGCCGGAACCGATTACGGCACATCCGATGTCGGTGGCGGACACAAAGTAAATGTCGAATATGTTTCCGCTAATCCGACCGGGCCGATGCATGTTGGTCATGGCCGGGGTGCGGTATTTGGTGATGTTTTGGCATCATTGCTGGAAAAAGCAGGTTATGACGTTACGCGGGAATATTACATCAACGATGCCGGTGCGCAGGTCGATGTTTTGGCGCGCTCGCTTTATTTGCGCTACCGCGAGGCCTTGGG
Source organism: Rhodospirillaceae bacterium (assembly GCA_029881835.1). Classification (GTDB taxonomy): domain Bacteria; phylum Pseudomonadota; class Alphaproteobacteria; order Rhodospirillales; family Magnetovibrionaceae; genus DAOVVL01. The sequence continues at coordinate 4,320 of JAOULV010000070.1, read as the reverse complement.
CGAAGATATTGGCGAAATCCCCGAAGGTCTTTATCCCGGTGATTATCTGGTTCCTGCCGCCCAAGCATTAGCAAAACGTGATGGCGATAAATGGAAAGGGATGGATGAAGAACAATGGCTTTCGTCTATTCGTGATTTTGCAATTTCGGCAATGATGGAATTGATCCGCGAAGATCTTAGTGCGCTGGGCGTGAAGCACGATGTGTTTACATCGGAACGCGAACTGGTGGGCGCGGGCAAGGTTGATGAAGCCATAAATTTCTTGAAACAAAAGAACCTTATTTATCAAGGCGTGCTTGAACCACCCAAGGGGCAAAAACCCGATGATTGGGAGGAACGTGAACAAACCCTGTTCAAGGCAACGGATTTTGGTGACGATGTTGACCGCCCGGTGCAAAAATCAGACGGTTCGTGGACATACTTTGCATCCGACATGGCGTATCATTTAGATAAGTACCGTCGTGGTTTTGCCGACATGATTGATGTCTGGGGGGCCGATCATGGCGGCTATGTTAAGCGCATGCAGGCAGCAGTTAAGGCGTTGACCGATAATAATGGTTCGCTGGACGTAAAACTTTGCCAGATGGTCAACCTGATGGACGCGGGCGAGCCGGTAAAAATGTCCAAACGTGCCGGAACCTTTGTAACTCTTCGCGACGTGATTGACGAAGTCGGCAAAGATGTTGTGCGCTTTATTATGTTAACGCGTAAAAACGATGCTGGGCTTGATTTTGATTTTAGCAAAGTGCGCGAACAATCCAAAGATAATCCGGTATTTTACGTGCAATACGCCCACGCCAGGGCATATTCGGTTTTGCGCATGGCGGCTGAGGAACTGGGCGCGGATGGAGTAACGGATGAAAAAGTTCTGGGTGCCGACCTTTCATTGTTGGTTGATGAAAGCGAGATTGCGTTAATCAGGCTTATGGCCACATGGCCGCGTTTGGTCGAAACCGCCGCATCTGCCCATGAACCCCACCGTATGGCATTTTACATGTATGATCTGGCGGCCGAATTCCACCAGCTATGGAACAAGGGCAAAGACAATGCATCTTTGCGCTTTATAATTAAGGAAAACGTGCCCCTGACAATGGCCCGGCTGGCGCTTGTTCGTGCGCTGGGCAGCACAATTGCCTCTGGTTTCGGGGTTTTTGGCGTAACCCCAAAAGAAGAGATGCGTTAAGGTTTTTGCGCTACAAATAATGACATGAACACATCCGATTCTTTCAATAACGGGGACAATACCCCCAATGCTTCGGAATTACTGGATTTTGAGCCGCTAGCAAGCTCGTCAACCAGTGGGCGTGGCATGTTTATGGTTATTGCCGCGGCAATAATCCTTGCAGGTGCCGGCGCGGCCGCATTTTTCTATTTTGATATTTCTGCTGACGGTGATTCCGGTTCTGGACCGGTTCCGCTTATTTTACCGCCTGCGGGCGAAGTAAAATCACGCCCGGAAAACCCCGGCGGCATGGCTATCCCTGATCGCGATAAGTTGGTTTATGGCCGCATCGATGGAACCGCCAATTCACCAAAGCTTGAACAGCTTTTACCGCCACCGGAAACCCCGTTAGAACCGCCCGCTGATGCACCGACAGAAAATGTAGTCGAACCGGCAGATGAAACGGATGTGGCAAAGGTTCTAGAGCCAGAGGCCAAACCGGTTGCCCCGCCGCCCGCACCCGAACCGGTGCCGGCCCCAGCCCCGACTATCGCCACAAGCGAAGCCATTTCCCTTGCGCCACCGCCGGCACCACCAGCTACCGATGAAAAACCGGTTGCCCCGCCAGCACCAGAACCAGTTCCTGCACCAGCACCCGCGCCTGCGCTAAAAGCAGAAATTAAACCCACGCAACCACAAGTGCGCGCACCAAGCACAAGCAGTGCATCCGGTTTTATGGTTCAGCTTTCAGCACTAAAAACACAAGACGCAGCCAAGGCCGAATGGGATAGGGTGATAAAACAAAACGGTGATATACTTTCCGGTCTTTCCATGAACATTCAGCGCGCCGATCTTGGGGCCAAGGGTATTTTCTGGCGCTTGCGTGCTGCCTATTTGCCCGATAGAAAATCAGCCGAAGATATTTGTTCTAAATTGGCCGCACGGGGTGTGGGGTGTTTGATAATTGCTCCCTGACGAACAAACAGAAAAATCAGTAAAAAATAAAAAGCGCCCGCTTGCGGCAATATTTGGTTGCTCGAGCGTGGCATTAAATGCGGAAGAAAAATCTTTTTTTCGTGATGCAGATCCGCTTGGCTTTATTATTTTTTCCCGTAATGTTGAAAATCCAACGCAATTGCAAAAACTGGTTTCTGATTTGCGCGAAACGGTCGGTCGGGAAAGCGTTCCTGTGCTTATTGATCAAGAGGGTGGCAGGGTGGCGCGCCTGGGCCAGCCAAATTGGCCAACGTTTCCACCAGCAGAAACATACGCAAAAATTTTCGCCCACAATAATGAAAATGGCGTAACCGCCGCACACCTTGGCGGGCGCCTTATTGGACATGAACTTTTTCAACTTGGCATCACGGTTGATTGCGCACCGGTTTTGGATATCCCGCAACCAAGCGCCGACCCCATAATAGGCGATAGGGCATTTGGAAATGATGTTGAGACAATAATCACCCTTGCCCGCGCATTTGCCGAAGGGCTTATGCATTCTGGCGTGGCGCCCGTAATAAAGCATATTCCCGGCCATGGTCGCGCACTGGTAGATAGCCACGAACATTTGCCCCGGGTTGACGCCACAATGGATGAACTGGAAAAAGATTTTTCCACGTTCAAAGCGTTAAATTATATGCCCTGGGCGATGACCGCCCACGTTGTTTATACAGCGATTGATGATAAAAACCCGGCAACACTTTCAAGCGACGTGATTGCAAACATAATTCGCAAACAAATCGGTTTTCGTGGTTTTTTGGTTTCTGATGACTTGTCAATGAAAGCGCTTGAAGGTGAAATGCAATCGCGCGCGCAACTGGCATTGGGTGCGGGGTGTGATGCGGTTTTGCATTGTAATGGCGACATGGAAGAAATGGTAAAAGTTGCCTCAGGGGCCAAACAGATAACATCTTCCAGCTGGGCACGCTTTAAGCTAGGCAATCTTCAGCGCCACATTGCCGGTGAGGAAGAAAAAGAAGACGATGAATTTGATTTAAGCGAAGCAAAAAACAATTTTGATGCACTTATAAATTCAGCAGGCAAGACATGATGGACGGTTTGGATTTCAACGCAATTTTGGTAACCGCATCTGTGTGGATATTGCCAATATTGTTAGCCGTAACCATGCACGAAGCGGCGCACGGTTGGGTCGCGTGGAAGCTTGGTGATGATACGGCCAAGCGTGCGGGCAGGGTTACTTTTAACCCGATTAGCCACATTGACCTGTTTGGCACCATTATTGTTCCGGCGATGTTGCTTTTGGCATCGGGCGGGAAATACATGTTTGGATTCGCAAAACCGGTTCCGGTTAACTTTTTTGCCCTAAAAAGGCCACGCCGGGACATGATTTTGGTCGCCGCCGCGGGTCCGGGGGCAAATATTATTATCGCCACTATTTGCGCCATTTTGCTTAACTGGGCACATATGGTACCCGAAATTGCCGTCGATTGGGTGGCATCTAACCTGTTGATATCATTACATATCAATGTAATTTTGGCGGTTTTTAACCTGCTGCCCTTGCCCCCGCTGGACGGTGGGCGTATAGCGGTTGGTATACTGCCGCAACCATTTTCGGGCGCACTTTCTAGGCTTGAGAAGGCTGGCTTTCTGATTATTATCTTCGCGCTGTTTATACTTCCGTGGATTGGTGACAAAATCGGAGCCGACCTCAATATAATCTGGTGGCTGGTGGGGGTACCCGCTGGATACCTGACAAATGCCATAGCCGGACTAGCCGGGCTAACTTGAAAGATATTTATTGCAATGCAAATTGACGAACCAGCCATACCGGACTTTGAAGACATGGACCTTCCGGAAGGCTCAAGCCTTTCGCCGTTCATGGTTGATGTCGAAGGTTTTGAAGGCCCAATTGATGTTTTGTTGACGCTGGCGCGCGAGCAAAAAGTGGACCTTGTTCACATTTCCATCCTCGAACTTGCCGATCAGTACCTTGCGTTTGTAACCGAAGCCAGCAAATCAAACCTTGAACTGGCGGCCGATTATTTAGTTATGGCTGCGTGGCTTGCTTACCTGAAATCGCGCCTGCTTTTACCCGACCTTTCAAGCGAAGAAGAGCCAACCGGCGAAGAATTGGCCGCGGCATTGCAATTTCAGCTACGCCGTCTGCAATCCATGCAAGATGCGGGAAGCAAACTTATGGC
>JAOULV010000069.1 GCA_029881835.1 Rhodospirillaceae bacterium | reverse complement strand
ACTGCGTTCAAACCGAAACCGCGCATCTGAAATTATATTTAATTTACGCCCCGTGGCGGCCGTGCGGATGGGATCAAAAATTGCGCTTTCAATAAAAACCGATGTGGTTTCTTCGGTGCAGCCGCTTATCTCGCCGCCCATTACCCCGCCCAATGCATCGGGCCCATTGTCATCAGCGATAATGCAAATTTCGTTATCAAGAACGTATTCCTTGCCATCAAGGGCTAAAAATTTTTCACCACCCTTGGCAAGGCCGGCGGTGATGTTGCCTTTTACTTTGTCGCCATCAAACACATGCAACGGACGGCCAAGGTCAAACATTACGTAATTGGTAATATCGACCAGCGCGGAAATGGGGCGAAGGCCGATTGCCAACAGACGTTCGCGCATCCATTTGGGGCTTTGTTGGTTGGTAACGCCGCGCACCATGCGCCCGACAAATTGCGGGCATGCGGTTTTATCAGAAATAGAAACCGAAATCGGGCTTTTGAAAGAGCCCGGAACCGGGTCGGTGCTTAATGCTTTCAGGTGGCCCAAACCACTGGCGGCAAGGTCGCGCGCAATACCGCGCACACCCAAACAATCGCCACGGTTGGGCGTAATGGCAATTTCAATTACCACATCATCCAGCCCCATTGCGTCAACCGCACGCGCACCAATTTTTGCATCAACCGGTAAATCAACTATGCCTTCGTGTTCATCGCTTAAACCCATTTCACGCATCGATAAAAGCATGCCGTTGCTTTCGACCCCGCGGATTTTTGCCTGCTTTAACGTCACATCGATGCCCGGCACATATTCGCCCACCCCACCGAACACACCTTTCATTCCGGCGCGCGCATTGGGCGCACCACAAACCACTTGCAAGGTTTCGCTTCCGGTGTTGACGGTGCAAATTTGCAGTTTATCGGCATCGGGGTGTTTTTCCGCAGCCACTACTTCGGCGACGACAAAATTTTCCAAACCCTTGGCCCGGTCATGCACGCCTTCGACCTCAAGGCCCAACATGGTCAAGCGTTTGGTTATTTCTTCTAATGACGCGGTGGTTTCAAGGTGGTCTTTAAGCCACGACAGGGTAAATTTCATCGGCTTAAGCCCCCGGTCATGGATGGAACGTCAAGGGCGGAAAAACCATAGTGGCGCAACCAGCGCAGGTCTGATTCATAAAACGTGCGCAAATCGGGGATGCCATATTTTAACATAGCAATGCGTTCAATCCCAATACCGAAAGCGAAGCCTTGGTATTCGTTCGGGTCAATATTGCAATTTTCCAAAACTTTTTCATTGACCATGCCGCAGCCGAGGATTTCCAGCCAATCATCACCATGACCGATTTTAAATTCGCCGCCCGCGCGCGTGCAACCGATATCAACTTCGGCGCTGGGTTCGGTAAAGGGGAAATAGCTTGGGCGAAACTGCAACGGCAAATCATCAACCCCGAAATAAGCACGACAGAAATCTGTCAACACGCCCCTTAGATGGGTCATGTTGACTGCTTTATCGATTACCAAACCTTCGACCTGATGAAACATCGGGCTGTGGGTTGCGTCATAATCACATCTGTACGTGCGCCCCGGCGCAATGATGCGGATAGGCGGCTTTTCATTGAGCATGGTGTGAACCTGCACGGTTGAGGTATGGGTGCGCAAAACCTTGCGCCCCTTTTCGCCGACACCGGGCAAATAAAACGTATCGTGTTCTTGGCGCGCGGGATGGTCTTCGGGAATGTTGAGCGCGGTAAAGTTATACCAGTCGTCTTCTATTTCCGGACCTTCGGCAACGGAAAAACCCATTTCGCCGAAAATGGCTATTACTTCGTCAATGGTTTGGCTGATGGGGTGAATGCGCCCTTGTTGTTCGGGGCGGGTGGGTAATGTTACGTCAACTTTTTCTTCCATTAAGCGCGCGCTCATTTCGGCCATGGAAAGGGTTTGTTTTTTTGCTTCGATCGCAGCTGTGAGCGCATCTTTGATTTTATTTAATTCTTGTCCGGCAGATTTACGTTCGTCAGGCGATAGCGCACTTAAACCTTTCATCGCATCGGTTAACGCGCCTTTTTTACCCAAGGCATGAACCCGCACTTCTTCGATGGCGCTTAGCGTGGTTGCGCTTTCGACCATCGCCATAAGGCTTGATTTAAGATTGTCGTTACTGCCCACGTCTGTTTCCCCTTTAATGACGCGTCTTTGAAAAATAACCTTAAAACAAGAAAGGGGCTAGGCTAAGGCCCGGCCCCTCTCTCTTATAAATGACTGGGCTTAAAACCCGGTGCTTACTTGGCGAGAGCGGCCTGGGCCTGTTCTACCAAGCTTTTAAACGATTCCGGCTCGTGGATTGCGATGTCGGAAAGAACCTTACGATCAAGTTCAATACCGGCAACGTTAAGGCCGTTGATAAGCTGGGAATATGTCATGCCGTGCAAACGTGCGCCAGCGTTGATGCGCTGAATCCACAGTTTGCGGAAATCGCGTTTTTTGGCGCGACGGTCGCGGTATGCATACTGCAGACCTTTTTCCACACTTTGAATTGCAACGCGGAAGTTTGTGCTGCTACGGCCACGATAGCCTTTGGCCGCTTTAATTACTTTTTTGTGTCTGGCGTGTGTTGTTACGCCGCGTGATACTCTTGCCATTTTGTTTCTCCGCTTAAGCTATGGGTTCAGGCGTAAGGCATATATGATTTAACAATGCGCGCATCCTGATCTACCAAGATCATGGTGCCGCGCGCTTTGCGCTTCATAGACTGGGGACGCTTGCGCATTCCATGCCGCTTGAACGCCACTGCGGCGCGCACCTTGCCCGAACCGGTCAAGGTGAAACGTTTTTTGGCGCTGGACTTAGTCTTTAGCTTGGGCATTTTGCTCTTCCTTTTTCTAAATATTAAAGGGACTGCGGCCAAAGAGATCGCAAGTCCCGGGTCTTCGCTTCTGGGCGGTCGAGGCATGCCCTGCCATGCCGCCCGATCCATCCGGCCTAAAGCCAGCGGACGGGGGGTTATAACGCAGGGCGGGCCAATTTTGCAAGGCCCCTTTAGCGTTTTTAAGGGGGTTTTGGGCGGTATTTATTAAAAAACCCCCGGACCATGGCGATCCGGGGGTGGTATAAACTGTAAAAACAGCCGAAACAAACGGTTTTATTGGGGGTTTTACTGGGTTATGGGGCCCAACACCATGGTCATCATCCGCCCTTCGGATTTGGGCATCTGCTCGACCTTGGCCATGCTTTCCAATTCATCGCGCATTTTTATAAGCATCTGCAGGCCAAGTTCCTGATGGGCCATTTCACGCCCACGAAAACGAATGGTGACTTTTACCTTGTCGCCACCGTCAAGAAACTTGCGCGCGGCACGCATTTTTACTTCGTAATCATGCACGTCAATGCCGGGGCGCAGTTTTATTTCTTTAACCGATACTACTTTTTGTTTCTTTTTGGCCTCGTTCTTTTTTTTCTGCTCCTCGTACTTGTACTTGCCGTAATCAAGGATTTTGCAGACGGGAGGTTCGGCGTTAGGCGAAACCTCAACCAAATCTAGGCCGTATTCGCCGGCCATTTCAATGGCTTCGGCGATTGGCTTTACACCTATCATTTCTCCTTCGGGGCCAACGAGGCGTACTTCTGCAACCGTAATGCCTTCGTTAATGCGCGGACCTTTTTGGGCCGGCGGCTGGTTTTGTGGCGGTCTTGGGATGGTTTTTCTCCTTTAAAGTTTCAACAATAATTCATAGGGGGCTTTAGCCAAGCGGGCCTTTGGCCTCAGCCGCTAGGATATCAATAGCATCCTTAATCGCAAGGACTTCTTGATCCTTGCCGCCAAGGCGTCTTAAGGCCACGGTTCCTTCCTCGGCCTCGCGCTTGCCGACAACCAATATGGCCGGAACCTTGGCGTGGCTGTGTTTGCGTATTTTGTAGTTAATTTTTTCGTTATCAATATCAAGCTCGGCGCGGAATCCGGCCTTGGTTAGCGCGCCCATTACTTCCTTTGCGTATTCATCGGCGTCCGATGTAATGGTGGTGACCACCGCCTGCACCGGGGCCAGCCACATGGGCATGCGCCCGGCATAGTTTTCTATCAAAATGCCGACAAAGCGTTCGAATGATCCCAAAATGGCGCGGTGCAACATCACGGGGCGATGTTTTTCACCATCAACGCCGACATAGGTTGCATCAAGACGTTCAGGCAAAACAAAATCCACCTGCAAGGTGCCGCATTGCCAATCGCGGCCGATGGCATCGCGCAAAACAAATTCCAGCTTAGGGCCGTAAAATGCGCCTTCACCGGGGTTAAGCGTCCACGAAAGACCAGCCGCTTCGGTTGCTTCTTTTAAGGCGTTTTCTGCTTTGTCCCAAGTTTCGTCATTGCCGGCACGCACCGCTGGGCGGTCAGAAAATTTAACCGCGACCTCTGCAAAGCCTAGGTCTTTATAAACCTCTAACAACAATTCACAAAACGCTTTGGTCTCGGCCGTGATTTGATCTTCGGTACAAAAAATATGGGCGTCATCTTGGGTAAAGGCCCGCACCCGCATTATGCCGTGCAACGCGCCCGATGGTTCGTTGCGATGACACGAACCGAATTCGGCCATGCGTATTGGTAGGTCGCGATAGCTTTTTGTTCCTTGGCGAAAAATCTGAACGTGACATGGACAGTTCATTGGTTTGATTGCCAGAACTTTATCTTCGGATTCGGAAATAAACATATTATCGCGGAATTTTTCCCAGTGCCCAGACGCTTCCCACAGCGAACGGTCAACCATTTGCGGGGTGTTAACTTCGACGTATCCGGTATTTTCTAACTTGGTGCGAATATAGTTTTGCAAAATACGGTACATGGTCCAACCCTTGGGGTGCCAAAATACCGAACCTTGGGCTTCTTCTTGCAGATGAAACAGTTCCATTTCCCGACCCAGTCGGCGATGGTCACGTTTTTCTGCTTCTTCAACCATGTGAAGATATTCTTTAAGCTGCTTTTCGTCGGCCCAAGCGGTACCGTAAATACGTTGCAGCATTTCGTTTTTTGAATCACCACGCCAATAAGCGCCGGCCAGTTTGGTAAGTTTGAACGCTTTGCCCAAACGCCCGGTTGACGGCAAATGCGGCCCACGACAAAGATCGATGAATTCGCCTTGGGAATAAAGGCTTACGTCTTCTCCGGCGGGGATAGATTCGATTAATTGGGCTTTGTAATGTTCGCCCATGTTTTTGAAAAATTCGATAGCTTCATCACGCGGGCGAACTTCGCGCACAATTTTTTCATCGCGCTTTACAATTTCGTGCATGCGCTTTTCGATAACAACCAAATCATCCGGAGTAAAAGGATCAGGCCTGGCAAAATCGTAATAAAAACCGTTTTCGATGGCAGGGCCGATTGTTACCTGCACGTCGGGGTAAAGCTCTTTTACTGCTTCGGCCATAATATGGGCGGCATCGTGGCGGATAAGTTCAAGCGCATCTTCGTCTTTGGCTGTGACCACGGAAAAGGCGCTGTCTTTTTCGATTAAAAATGAAAGGTCGCGCATTTCACCGTCAACGCGCACGGCCAAAGCTGCTTTGGCAAGTCCCGGTCCAATGTCGGTTGCAACATCAAGCCCGCTGACGGGGCCTTCAAAAGTGCGCTTCGAGCCATCGGGAAGCGTAAGAGAAATCATATGGTTTTGCAGCCTCAAGAAATTGATAAACATAACTGATGGTTTAGAAAGCCGAAATGTAGAGGGATTTATCCCCCTGTCAAGGAAATGCGCCCATTTTGCCCCTTGTTGCCCCTTTGTTGCCCCTTGTTATTTGGCGCTACCTAGGGGTTTCGCGCATAAGCGTTAGTATGGTCCAGACCTCACCTACCGATAACATATTCAAGCCATCACGCCTTAAAACCTTGACCCTTTTGCCCCGGGGCTGGCAAAGCCTAGGGTCGCTTGCCGATGAAAACACCACCACCGATGGTGCGCCGGCGGTGGCAATTATATGCATCGGCCCGGTATCGTTTCCCAGTGCCAATGCCGCCCCCCGGCCAAGGGTGGCGATATCTAAAAGGTTGGTTTTTGCGCAAAGGCTCATTGAACCCGGAACGTCGCGCTCAATAGCTGTGCAAATTCCCCGTTCGGCCTCGGACCCGATTATCACCGGGGTGATGCCTACGCGCATCATTCTTTTTGCTATTTCCGCGTAATTTTCTATTGCCCAGCGTTTATCCGGGCGGTGAGCAGAACCACCGGGAACCAAAAGCGCATAAGGTTTGGCAACTCCAAAGGCCGAAACATCCGATAGCGCCCACGAAAGATCTGAGGCGGGAACATCGTTTATTCCGGCTATGGCTAATTGTTCTTTTTGTCGTTCAACCGTGTGCAGCAATGCGCGCGCCGGGTCGGTGTGGGGGTGTGATGCACCGCTAACCGAGCCCGACCATTCGGGTCTTTGCCATTTTCCCGCAAATGGGCCTAGAAAAAGTTTTAACCACGGGCTGAGTAAGCGAAAATAAAACCCACTACGATCCGATGTTTGCAAATCATATATTCTATGAAAATTTTTTTCCAAAATACGGGCGCGAAATTGAAGAATTTTTTTTATATCAAAAAGTTTTGGCCGCGAGTCAATCCAAACATCATTAAACAGCCCGCTTGCTTTGGCTAGCTCAACATACGGTGCGGTAGTAAGAAGCGTTATGTTTGCATCGGGATGGTGTTTGGCAATAGCCGCCATCGGGCCTAGGGCTTGGATAAAATCGCCCATGGCACCCAACTTTATTACAAGAATATTTTCCGATGGCCCCATCTTGCCCCTTTTTAGAACCACTTAATATTAAAGTTATTAAAGCTACCCATGCGCTTAGGCGCTGGCTTTTTCCCGTTCGGCAAAAACTTCTAGGTAGACATCAAATGTTTTGGCGCACATTTGGTCTTTGGAAAAATTTTTGCGCACGTTGTTCATGGCGTTGTCTGCCATTTTTTGCCGTATGTCTTTATCTAGATCAAGGGCGTGACCAATAGCCTTTGCCAATTGCTCTTCGTTGCCCGGTTCAACCAGCCATCCGGTTTCACCTTCGATGATGGTTTCGCGCGCACCGCCATGGTCGGGCGCTATTATTGGGCGGCCTAGGGCTTGGGCCTCTGTTACGATACGGCCAAAGGCTTCCGGGTCGGTGGATGCAGAAATTACCACATCGGCCAACATATAGGCCGCCGGCATATCATCACAATTATCAACTATCCGCACGACACCGTCTAAATCCAGCCTGCTTATTTGTTTTTCTAATTC
>JAOULV010000068.1 GCA_029881835.1 Rhodospirillaceae bacterium | reverse complement strand
GTGGCCGAAGGCACCGGGCGTAAATTAGCGCCCGAAGCAAACATGTGGTTTATCGCCAGACCATTAATCGAAAAATGGATGCGTGAAAATTTAGGCCCCGAAGCGCGCATCAAAGAAGCCGCCGGCGAAGGGGCCGCCATGCTTAAGCGCCTGCCCCGGTTGGTTCGCGGCCTGGAACAAGCCTTGGCCGATTTTGAAAAAGGCGGGCTAAAGCTACACCCCGATACCCTAAAAGCCATGCGCGGTGGCGCGGGCAAGGGGGCTGGAAAAAGCACCATTGGCCTTGGCCTTTTGCTGGCAATCTTGGGCATTGGAATAATTGCCCTAGCGCTATAAGGCCCCCATTTTTTAGTAAAATTCATTTATTTTACAAAGGCCTTGCGTCATTGGGGTGGCGGGTCTAGTTTATCACACTAATTTCCCTGTAATTATGGATTATGAACCCAGTGCTAAACGGCAAAAATATATTATTGGCAATTACCGGCGGCATCGCGGCCTATAAAACCCCGGACCTTGTGCGCGGCCTAAAGCGTTTGGGTGCAGATGTTACCTGCGTATTAAGCCCAAGCGGGGCAAAGTTTGTAAGCGAGCTTGCGCTACAAAGCGTTTCGGGAAACCGCGTTTACAACGATCTTTTTTCACTGACCGATGAACATGAAATGGGCCATATCCGCTTGGCCCGCGACGCCGATCTGGTTTTGGTTGCCCCCGCCACCGCCAACACCATCGCCAAAATTTCCCAAGGCATGGCAGACGACCTTATCACCACAATATTACTGGCAACCACATCACCAACATTAATGGCCCCTGCCATGAATTGGGCCATGTGGGAAAACCGGGCGACCCAAGAAAATGTACAAACGCTAAAACTTAGGGGCATAAATATGGTTGGCCCTGTCGCCGGTGAGCTTGCCTGCGGCGAAGAAGGCATCGGGCGAATGGCAGATGTTGACCAAATTATCAAAGCCGTAAGCGACGCAATCGCCACCCACGGCCCGTTAAAAGGTTTGCGCGCAATTGTTACCAGCGGGCCAACCCATGAACCCATAGACCCGGTTCGCTATATCGCCAATCGTTCTTCGGGCAAACAAGGCCACGCTATTGCGGGCGCGCTGGCAAATCTTGGGGCTGACGTTACGTTAATAAGCGGGCCGGTCAACATTGCCCCGCCCAAAGGCGTAAAAATTATAAATGTCACCACGGCAGATGAAATGTTGAACGCAACAACCGCAGCCTTGCCGGTTGATATATTTGTTGGTGCGGCGGCCGTTTCTGATTGGCGGGCCGAAAATTTAAGCGGGCAAAAAATAAAAAAACAAGAAGACACCGACGCCCGGTCGTTAAGCCTTGCGCAAAACCCCGACATTTTAAAAACCGTTGCAACAACCCCGGGCAAACGCCCGCGTTTGGTAATTGGTTTTAGTGCGGAAACTGAAAATCTGGTGGAAAATGCCAGGCGCAAACTTGCCGCCAAAGGCTGTGATTGGATTTTGGCAAACGATGTGGCGGCCGGTTCGGGCACGTTTGGTGGTGATGAAAACCAAATCAGCCTAATAAAACGAAGCGGAATTGATGAATGGCCGCGCATGGAAAAACATGCGGTGGCAAAAAAGCTGGCGGAACTTATTGCCGAAACTTTTGAGCATGATTTGTCTTTGGGCCTTAGCGGGGACGCAAGCTGATGAGCCAAAATAAAACTGTCACGGTCAACGTAAAACATTTGCCCCATGGCGAAGGTTTGCCCCTGCCCGAATACGCCACCGCACAAAGCGCCGGGGTTGATTTATTGGCGGCGGTAGAAAACGAAATAACAATAAAACCGGGTCACCGTGAACTTATCCCCACAGGGCTGGCAATAGAATTGCCCGCAGGGTTTGAAGCCCAAGTGCGCCCGCGTTCGGGCCTTGCCGCCAAGTCGGGCGTTACGGTGTTAAACAGCCCCGGCACAATAGATGCCGATTACCGTGGGGAAATACAGGTAATTCTTATTAATCATTCTGGTGAAGATTTTGTTGTTAGCCGCGGGGCCAGAATAGCCCAAATGGTTATTGCTCCGGTAAGCCACGTTAGCTGGGCCACAACGAAAGATTTAAGCGAAACCGCGCGTGGCGAAAACGGGTTTGGTTCAACCGGAACCCACGGTCGAACTTAAAAGTTTTAGTTAACTACTATAATAAATAAATCATCACTTAACATTGCGAGGCTTTAATTATGTTGCGTCTTTCAAAAAAAATGTTGTTTGCAATCGAGGCGGTGCTCGACATTGCCTATCATGCCGGATCCGAACCGGTGCAAAGCCGCGAAATTACCCGCAGGCAAGACATCCCCAGACGTTACCTTGAACAGGCACTGCAACAATTGGTGCGTGAAAATATTTTAAGCGGGGTGCGCGGGCCAAAAGGCGGTTACCGCTTAGCGCGCGAACGCAGGCGTATTTCAATTGGCGATATTGTGCGTAGCGTAAAAAAAATGGAAACCACCGATGACCCGTTGCGCGATGAACACGGATCGGATTTAGGCGTAAAGGTAGTGCGCCCCATGTGGCTTGCGATGCAAGCCGACACCATGGCACGGCTGGACAAGATAGATATTGATAGCCTTTGTCTTGATGCACAAAAAGCCGGAATCGAAAGCGAAGGGCGCAAAAATCTAGATTTCACAATTTAAAAAAATACCCTGAGGGAGCTTAATAATGAACAACGCCAACAAAGCAGAATTTCGCGGGCATATTTACAACAACATAATAGAAACGGTTGGCGCTACACCGCTGGTTCGGCTGTCACAAATTGCCAAAGCAAATAACTGCAAGGCAGAAATTTTGGGCAAGTGCGAATTTTTTAATCCCCTTGCATCAGTCAAAGACCGCATTGGTTTGGCAATGATTGAAGCAGCAGAAAAAAGCGGAAAAATAAAACCGGGCGACACACTGGTTGAGCCGACATCGGGCAATACCGGCATTGCACTGGCGTTTGTGGCGGCGGCCAAAGGATATAAGCTGGCCCTTACCATGCCCGAAAGCATGTCGATTGAACGGCGCAAGATGTTGGCTTTTTTAGGTGCCGAATTGGTATTAACCCCAGCGGCAAACGGCATGAAAGGTGCCATTGAAAAAGCGGGTGAATTGGTAAAAGAAAAAGGCTGGGTAATGTTGCAGCAGTTTGAAAACCCGGCCAACCCAGAAATCCATCGCCTGACCACCGCCGAAGAAATATGGAAAGACACCGGCGGCAAAGTTGACGTGCTTGTTTCCGGTGTCGGTACCGGCGGCACCATAACCGGTGTTGGTCAGGTTCTAAAAGAACGCAACCCATCTGTAAAAATTGTTGCGGTCGAACCCGAAGACAGCCCGGTTCTTTCCGGCGGGGTGCCCGGCCCCCATAAAATACAAGGCATCGGTGCGGGCTTTGTTCCAAAAATTTTAGACACCGACCTGATTGATGAAATCATGCAAATTGGCAACGAAACCGCATTTGCCTTTTCACGCCAATTAGCCGCAACCGAAGGTTTACCGGTTGGCATATCGTCCGGTGCGGCAATTGCCGCTTCGGTTGAATTGGCGTGCCGTGATGATATGGCAGGCAAAACCATTGTTGCCATACTGCCGTCATTTGCTGAACGCTATCTTTCAACCGCACTGTTTGAAAACCTTGGGGTTGAATAACGGGAAGAAAATGGATTTCACCGACGAACAGGTTGAACGTTACGCCCGGCATATTTTGTTGCCCCAAATCGGCGGTGCGGGACAACAAAAATTATTAAAGGCCAAGGTATTGGTAGTTGGCGCAGGCGGGCTTGGCTCGCCCTTGTTGCTTTATTTGGCCGCCGCCGGTGTCGGCACCATTGGCATAATTGATGACGATGTGGTTGATTTATCTAACCTGCAACGCCAAATCGTGCATAAAACAAATTCAATCGGCACAGCAAAAGTAAAAAGTGCAGCCAGCACAATTGCCGATATAAACCCCGACATAAATGTTATTCAACACGATGGGCGCATCACGCAGCAAAACGTGATGGATATAATTTCCGCCTATGACATCGTTGCCGATGGCAGTGATAATTTCCCCACCCGTTTTTTGCTTAATGATGCGTGTTATTTTGCCAAAAAAACGCTTGTGTCGGGCGCGATACTGCGCTTTGACGGCCAGGTCGCTGTTTTTAAAAATTATCCGGGCGGCCCAGACGATAATGAAAATGGAAATTGCTATCGCTGCATTTTTCCCGCACCCCCGCCAGCGGATGAGGTTCCATCATGTGCCGAAGCAGGTGTGCTAGGTGCGCTGTGCGGAACCGTTGGTTCAATTCAGGCAACAGAAATATTAAAAGAAATATTGGGAATTGGCGAAAGCATGTCGGGTCGGCTTTTGGTCTATGAAGCGCTGGGCACAACCTTTCGCAACATTACCGTAAAGCGCGACCCCGCCTGCCCGTTATGCGGCGACAACCCACGCATTACGGATCTTTCCATGCATGGTGCAAAAGATGAATGAAAACGCGAGCATTGATAGCATTGAAAAGCTTTCGCTAATTGTCCATTCGTCCGACATCGGCAAAATACACTACGCATTGGTGCTGGCCGCAGGTGCGGCGGCGATGAACAAGCCTGTTACCCTGTTTTTTACCATGGGGGCATCCACTGTTTTGTCAAAAAATAATGGCGAAGTGTTACCATGGCACGGCATGCCGGCAAGTGGTTTTGCCAATGGTTTGGAAATGAACAATGCCCTTAAACAGCGCGGTGTGGCAGATTTTCAAACCCTGTTTCAAGCCTGTGTCGAGCTTGGGGTCCGTTTCATGGTTTGTGAAATGGGTTTATCGTTTGCAGAGATTAAAAAAACCGATTTGCGTGATGATGTAAAAATTGAAATAACCGGGGTGGTTACTTTTTTACACGATGCATCAAAAAACGGTTCGGTAATATTTATCTGAACTTAAAGCTACTAAATATCGCCCAACACCCGGTCGGGTGGGGTGTGGCCATCAATAAATGTTTTGATACAAATTATTACCTTGCCCCCCATATCGGCGCGCCCTTCGATGGTGGCAGAACCCATGTGCGGTAAAAGGGTTACGTTATCAAGGTTCAAAAATTTTGGGTTAATATCGGGTTCGTTTTCATAAACGTCCAGCCCGGCACCAGCCAATTCGCCGTCTTTCAACATTTTTATTAACGCCTTTTCATCAATCATTTCGCCGCGCGCGGTGTTGACGATGTAGGAGTGTTTTTGCAAAAGCTTCAACCTGCGGGCCGAAAGCAAATGATACGTTGCCGGTGTATGCGGACAGTTAATCGAAATTATGTCCATCCGTGCCAACATTTGATCAAGGCTTTCCCAGTACGTTGCCTCAAGCTCTGCTTCCACATCTGCGTGCACCCGGTTGCGGTTGTGATAGTGAATGGAAAGACCAAACCCTTTCGCCCGTTTGGCGACCGCGCGGCCAATGCGCCCCATACCGATAATGCCTAAACGTTTACCGTGAATGCGGTGACCTAACATCCATGTTGGTGACCAACCTTTCCACTTTCCTTCGCGTAAAACCTTTTCCCCCGCCACTAACCTGCGTGGCACGGCTAAAATAAGCGCCATTGTCATGTCGGCAGTATCTTCGGTTAGAACATCGGGGGTATTGGTGACGACTATTTTTTTCTTGCGCGCGGCGCCAAGATCTATGTGGTCAACCCCGGCGCCATAATTAGCAATCATTTTGAAATTTTTTCCGGCGGCATTTATTACACTGGCGTTTATTTCATCGGTCACGGTTGGAACCAAAATATCGCAGCCCTTTACGGCATTTATTAGCTGGGATTCGCTCATGGGTTCGTCGTTGAGATTTAGCTCAACATCAAACAGTTCCATCATGCGGGTTTCCACGCTGTCAGGAAGTTTTCTGGTGACCACCACCTTTGGTTTTTTGCCCACCTTTTTTTCTGCCTTTTTTTCTGCCATGTATCCGGTCTTCGTTTTGATTGTTTATATCTTTCGTTACCATAGTTCAGCCCCGGCATAAACAGGTAAGGAAAGCGCGACCGAATACGTATTTTGCCTAATTTCCAAGGTTTTTTAATGATGTAAGGGGGCGTTGGTGTTTTTTAACATTTTCACCTTATGTTTTTAGGCAATAGCCCGACTTAACCGTCATATCTGAGCGTCAGACTTGACCATTTGTGCATTCAAAGTGCCTAATAAACGGTGCAAATCAACCGATTCGCTTAAATTTACCGGCGAATATGATTATATTTTAATAACCAAAACACGCCCGCAAAGGCTTTAACAAGGCAACATTAACAAGGTAACAATGATATGACGACAAGATCGGCACTAAAAAACACAAACTTTTTTTTAGTGTATGTTTTTAGCTTCTTGCTATCCGTAGGCGTTTTATCATTCACCACCAATGCTCAAGCGCAAGAGCAAAATCCCCAGCAACAAGACCAGATAAAAGCAGATGCAAAGGGCGCATCAGGCCTGCCCCTGCCGCGGTTTGTTTCCATCGCCGGGCACGAGGTAAATCTGCGCACCGGCCCGGGCCTGCAATACCCCATTGACTGGGTGTACCGTTTAAAAGGATTGCCCTTGGAAATAATAGCCGAATACAAAACCTGGCGAAAAGTACGCGACTGGGAAGGGGCACAAGGATGGGTTCACCAAACCATGCTTAGCGGCAAGCGCGCGATTATAATAACAAACGGCCCCAACCCAATTCACAAAAACCCTGATGGCGCATCAGGCGTGGTGGCGCGTGCGGAAACGGGTGTGGTGGGTGAATTGATAAAGTGCGAATCTAAATCTCCTTGGTGTCAGGTTAGTACCGATGGGTTTGCCGGCTGGCTAAAGCGTGAGCATTTCTGGGGAATTATGGACGGCGAAAGCGTTAATTGATTCTTTTATAAATAATCAATTCATTATAAATTTTTTTTATATTTTCGCTTATCTTATTGATATAAAAGTCCAATTTTAGGCAAGATCACCCGCCAGGGCACCCCTGACGGCTTCGGGTAACTTTGCCATATGGGCATATTTTTCGTGACCGATTGAAAGCACTGCCTCGGTTCCTGATTGTTTAAATTTTTCCGCCTGCTCAGGGCTTAAGGGAAAATGCAAAAACTGGATGGATGACGCCTTGCCCTCGGCCGTGGTGCGGTCGATATCAGCTTCCGGCACTGCCATTATTTTTTCACCCGAAAATTCAAGACTGACGGTTTCTTCAACCCCGCCAAGACCGGCTAAAAACTTTTCCCTTCTTTTGGGGTC
>JAOULV010000067.1 GCA_029881835.1 Rhodospirillaceae bacterium | reverse complement strand
TAGGCTATATCCTTTTGTTTATTACTATCGTCATTTTTTCCCTTTTGTGCCAGCCATAAGGTAACACTTAATGGATCGCCCTTCAGGTGTACGGTTGCCTGTGGGCGAACCCCTGCCTTGGCAAGCCATAGTTTAATTTCGCTATCTGCAAACCCTAACCTACGGTGAGCGTGCTTTTCACGCAGGTCCTCAACATTATGTGGGGCCAAATCGGCAAGAAGTATATATCCGCCGGGTCTGAGGGTGCGCGCGGCCTCGACAATTGCGTCTGCAGGATGGTCAAGAAAATGCAAAACCTGATGGCAGGTAACGGCATCAAAACTTCCCGATTCATAGGGCAGGTTATAGATATCTGATTGGCGCAATGAAACGTTTGATAGGTTTGCCCTGTCCATATTGGCGCGTGCGACTTGCAACATTTCGGCATTAAGGTCGACACCGACTGCCGATTGAACCCTTGGGCCAAATAGTTCCAACATTTTTCCGGTCCCGGTACCAATATCCAAAAGATTTTCCGCATTTGATAACGGCAACAGCTTTTCTGCGGCATGGACAACCGCATCTTCGTCAACGTTGAGTTGGCGCATGCGGTCCCATTCCGGGGCGTGGTGCTGAAAATACTCTTGTGCGGCACGGGCGCGGGCGGATTTTATTTCTTCCATGTGGGCACGGTCAGCGGCAATAACGCTATCGTTATTGGGCAATAATGATAAAATTGCGTGCGCACTTTCAGATTGCGAGCCCATCTGCTTTATGCGGTAAAATGCCCAACTGCCTTCGCTCAACCGTTCCAGCAAACCTGCCTTGGTCAATATTTTCAGGTGGCGCGATAGGCGTGGCTGGCTTTGACCCATAACACGAACCAGCTCGCTAACGCTTAACTCGCCACCGGCACCAAGCAACGCCAATAACCGCAATCTGGTGGGCTCTGCCACCGCCCTGAGCGTTTCTACCGTTTGGTCCATGATTTTTTCCAAAGAAAAACTATATAATTTAGTTCTAGCATAAGGATATAAACATATCTTTATATGAACTGCAAAGGTTTTGTATTTTTCCAATCAAAATTAATGGGATTATTGTTGTATTTATGCAACATATTTACCTCACAATTCTGTCAACTACTTATGACGTATGGTTTTTTCCATATTGCCATGATATGTCAGGTTATAAGTAAGGCTAAAGTGATTCGATTGTTGCGTTATATGGCTTATATGCTAATTGCGGGCCTATTAGCGGGCGGCCAAAGGTCATTAAAGCCAATAAGGCTAATGTTGACGGGGAAATGCAGAAAAATGCTTACACAAGGCACAAACCATAAGGCCATAAATGAGCCAAGCGATGGCCCGGGCGTAAATAGCACCCCATCATCACCATCATCAGGGGCGATAAAGGCCATAGCGCGCGTGGGCGCGATTTTGGCCATTAGTGCCGTGCTTTGGGGCTGTGCCTCCACCGCCAACAATTCTGACCCCGAAATCAGGGCCGAGCAGAAAGCGCTAAACGATCCACTAGAGCCGGTAAACCGGGTTATTTTTCAGGTAAACCGCGGGATGGACACATGGTTTCTGCGCCCGGCGGCCACTTTTTACCGGGCCATGTTGCCGCCCCCACTACAAACGGCAATTGGCAATTTCTTAGATAACTTAAGCTCGCCCGTTGTCTTGCTAAACGACGTTTTGCAGGGAAACACGGATAGGGCCGGAAACACCTTTGCCCGCTTTGCCATTAACACCACCATCGGTATCGGCGGTATTTTTGATATGGCCACCGATATGGGCTACCCCGACCATTCAGAAGATTTTGGCCAGACCTTGGGCGTATGGGGTGTGGGTGAAGGCCCGTACATAATGTTGCCCATATTTGGCCCATCTAACCCGCGCGACACAGTTGGCTTGGTTGCTGATTATTTTACCGACCCCATAACCAACTGGTCCATTAACACCCATCGTCGCTGGATTAACCCAACCCGCGCAGCCGCCCAAAACATTGACTGGCGCGCGCGCAACATGGAAGAAATTGACGATCTGGAGCGCACATCAATTGATTATTATGCCACCGTCAGAAGCCTTTATCGCCAGTATCGCAAGGACCAGATAAGAAACGGTCAGCCCAATTCGTTGCCGACCATTTCGGGCTTGCCCGCCATGGATGATATGGATGACCCCGATGGCGATAGCTCGGTCACCGCAACGCGCAGATAATTGACCATCAACAACAAAGAATAAAAAAGCCCGCCTTTAATTGGCGGGCTTTTTGTTATCTTGCAGGCTAACTATTTTACCTTGCCATATTATCTTGTGAGGGGCTTGTACTGAATACGGTGCGGTTGGTCAGCATCATCGCCAAGGCGTTTTTTCTTATCGGCTTCATAATCTTCGTAGTTGCCTTCAAACCAGACAACTTCGGAATTTCCTTCAAACGCCAAAATATGCGTGGCAATGCGGTCAAGGAACCAGCGATCATGGGAAATGATGACCGCGCAACCGGCAAAATCATAAAGCGCTTCTTCCAGTGCACGCAGGGTATCGACGTCCAAATCATTGGTCGGTTCATCAAGCAGCAATACGTTTGCGCCCTTTAACAGCATCTTGGCCAAATGAACACGGTTGCGCTCACCACCGGAAAGTTGGCCAACCTTTTTTTGCTGATCGCCGCTTTTGAAGTTAAACCACGAAACATAGGCGCGGCTTTGCACCTCTTTCTTGCCAACCTCTAGCACATCAAGGCCGCCCGATATTTCTTCCCATACGGTTTTTTTGCCGTCTAGGCTTTCGCGCGATTGGTCAACATAGCCAAGCTTGACCGTATCGCCAATTTTAAGCGTACCGCCATCTGGTTTTTCCTGTTCGGTAATCATGCGAAACAGCGTTGTTTTACCCGCACCGTTGGGGCCAATAATGCCGACAATACCGCCGGGCGGCAATTTGAACGAAAGATCATCAATCAATAACCTGTCGCCAAAGGCCTTGTTCAGGTGTTCGGCCTCAATCACCAAATCGCCAAGCCTAGGGCCGGCAGGAATGGTAATTTGCGCTGTACCCATGCGCTTTTCTTTGTCCTTGGCTAACAGTTCATCGTAAGACGAAATACGGGCCTTGGACTTGGCGTGACGGGCCTTGGGCGATTGGCGTATCCATTCCAATTCGTGCTTCAAGGTACGTTGGCGGGCGGTTTCTTCTTTTTCTTCGTGGGCCAGGCGTTTTTCCTGCTGTTCCAGCCAAGATGAATAGTTTCCTTCATAAGGAATCCCGCTGCCACGATCGAGCTCTAAAATCCAACCGGTTACATTGTCTAGGAAATAACGGTCATGGGTAACAATCATGACGGTACCGTCATATTCATGCAGGTGGCGTTCCAGCCAAGCAACAGATTCCGCATCAAGGTGGTTAGTCGGTTCATCAAGCAACAACAGATCAGGTTTTTGCAACAGCAACCGAGCCAGCGCAATCCGGCGTTTTTCACCACCGGATAATTTTGTAACTTCGGCATCAAATGGCGGACACCTGAGTGCATCCATCGCTATTTCGATGGTGCGATCCAGTTCCCAACCGTTTTGTGCGTCAATTTTTTCCTGTAGCTCGCCTTGTTCTTCCAACAAAGTGGCCATTTCATCATCATCCATGGGTTCGGCAAATTTCATGGATATTTCATTAAAGCGATCAAGATTGTCTTTGACCTCGCCCAGACCTTCCATCACGTTTTCGCCGACGGTTTTTTTGGGGTCCAGTTCGGGCTCTTGCTCTAGGTAGCCAACCCTGACACCTTCGGCCGCCCAAGCTTCGCCAACATAATCTTTTTCGATGCCAGCCATAATTTTTAACAAGGTGGATTTACCCGCCCCGTTATGGCCCAGCACGCCAATTTTTACGCCCGGCAAAAATGAAAGGGTAATATTTTTAAGGACTTCGCGCCCACCGGGATAGGACTTGCCCAATCCCTTCATCACATAAATATACTGATAAGACGCCATAGCTGTTTAGCTCCCTTAAAAAAATATAGCAGTAGTTATTTAGCCTATCATTGGGGTTGGGCGCAATGGGCCTTAATAAACCAGATGGGCGCTATTTATTTGAATGTTCGCTCATTTTGGAAAGGCTGTCGTGCACCAAAAGATGCGATCCCTCAAGCCGCTTAAGGGCGGTTTTCAGCTTTCCCAACTGCCACGGTGAAAGCATTTGCGGGTTTACCCAACTAGAAGGGTCAACCCCTTGGGCAATATCTGTAATTTGCTGGCGAAGTATTATTCCTTGGATAAATTCGTGCGATTCTTTTAATCCCATGGCATCGCTATCGTTCAAAACCTTTTCATCCACTAATGCGTTCACTCTGGCGCGAGTTGATGTTTCATCAATGGCGTGTTGCAGGGCCATTATGCGCGATCCGCTAATTATTGGCAGTATGCCTTTTAATTTTAGATCAACCCGCCCATCGGTGGTTTTAATCCGCCCGAACAGGCCAATGGGGGCTGAATAATTTGAAAATGCCGCACCCATCATGGTTAAAAACACTCTGGATGAACCGGCCTTGGCAAGGGCGCTGGCGCGCAGGCGTTCGGCTAATTCCATGTCGCCGGCAACGGGAATGAAATCAAAAAAGATATCAACCATTAGCAATGATTCCGGGTCATTGGTTGATACCCATTTTGCTATTTCTTTTTTCCACCCGTCCATATTGCGGCGCCATTTGGGGTTTGATGCCATTACGCCGCCTTTACAAAAAGGTATTCCGGCATCATCCAATAGCTTGCTCATGTAAATTGCGGCATCACGGAACCATTCGTCATCGGCTTCAGATCCGCTATGGACCAAGGCATTGTCCTGATCGGGCTTTAACATGCTTTCGCCCCGCCCACCCGAACCCAACACCAATAGTGCACAAGGTGCCGGCTGTGGCCCGGCATCAGAATGTTCCATATGGCTAACCGCCATTTCCCACGCCCGGCGTGTCATATCGCAATAAACCGCACTTATCACCGCACAAACATCAAGCGCGCTGACATTTTCGGCCAACAGCTTTTCCGCCAATTTTGGTAATTGCTTGCGCACATGGCCAAGGTCGCTCGCGTTGTGTGCTTCGCCCAGTTCGTCATCGATGCTTAAAATGTTGGCCGCGCGTATTTTAAGCAACGCGCGCGAGGTCAACATGCCGACCGCGCGACCGGTGCTGTTTACCACCACTAGATGTCTAAGATCGCGCCGTTCCATCCGCCCGATGGCCATAAAAATATAAGCATCATCGCAAATTGTTATTACCGGCGATGTCATTATATCGCCCACCGCCCCGCCACCGACATTGATGGAAAACGCCCTGACCATATCGCGCTCGGTCACTATGCCGGTTGGTTTGCCATCCCCGTCAACCGCCACCAACGAACTGATTGATAGGCGCGACATTAACCCTGCCGCTTCAACCACCGGGGTTTTGGGGGTTACGGTTGCCAGTGGCGTATGCATGACGTCTGCCACCCTATGGCGATAGGGAAAGCTATCAATACGGCTGAGCTGGTCGTTTGCCATGTGTCTTGCCTGCCCCTGCGCCCAAAATTAAATACCTTTGTATTAAGGGTACAATTAACTGCGCCAGACAGAAAATAAAAAAATGATTTTTATTATTTATTGCCCAATTCGTAGATTATTCTGGCGATTTCGCCTTCCAGCGGAAAGGACAGCATGCCCATTACCTCGTAGCCCAGCAAAATCGGCATAAGGTAAAACCTGAACATGAAAAAGAACCAGGCAATAAAAAGCGGAACCACCGGGCGAATAAGAAATGACGGGGTGATTTTGGCAAAAAGATGCAAAAACGGGTTGGTCAGCTTAACAAACGCCTTCATGAAGAAAAATTCGGAATTTTCGGGCAAGAAAATGTTCATCGCCGAGCGGCCGATCAGGGTCCACATTATCATGCCAAGCACATAATCAATTACAATGACCCAGATTGGAAATACTTCCGTCAATTTGAATTCTCCATAAAAAACGCGCAGATTTAATTATTGGGGTTAAAAAAAGGGGCGGAACCGAAGCTCCGCCCCTATTTTAATTTAGTGACTTAGTGCGTTGAAGAAAGCACCGTTTCACCGGTTGGGATACGCATTTCATCAACCATGGCCTGAATTTCAGCATCAGGTTCCTTGGTCATCAGAGATACAACAACCATCGACACCAGGCTTATCGGCATACCGATAATACCAAAGCGAAGACCGTCAATTCCCATCCATGGTTCCATGCCGCCCCACTGGATCATGTACAGATATATTGCCCCGGAGAAGAACCCGAAGAACATACCTGCCAATGCACCAGCGCGGTTAGCCCGTTTCCACCAGATGCCGAGCACCAATGGGAAGAACAGGCCTGAGCAGGCAAAGTCAAACGCCCATGCAACTGCACCAAGAATGCTGGTTAGCTTGAGACTGGCGATAAACGCACCGCCAGCACCAATGCCCAACAACAAGACACGCGCAACAATCAGGCGTTTCTTGGTGTCAGCAGTCGGATCGATCATTTTGTAGTAAAGATCGTGCGAAAGCGCGTTAGCAATAGCCAGCAACAGACCGTCAGCGGTTGACATGGCAGCAGCCATACCACCGGCAGCAACCAGACCAGAGACCACATATGGCAGACCGGCAATTTCCGGGGTAGCCAGCACGACGATGTCGCCGCGCATGAAGAACTCGTTAATCTGAAGGATGCCGTCAGCGTTAAGGTCGACTAGAGCCAACATTTTAACTTCTGACCATTTCTTGACCCATTCAAGCGCGGTGGCATCAGCAAAAGATTTGCCGATAATGCCGGTAGCAAGGTTTGGATCAAGCAATTGCAGCTTGGTGAATGTAGCCAGTGCCGGTGCCGTGAAGTACAGCATGAAGATGAACAGCAATGACCATGCCACAGATTTACGCGCATCACGCACCGACGGGGTGGTGAAATAACGCATAAGGATATGCGGCAATGACGCAGTACCGGCCATCATGCAAAGTACCAGTGTGGCAAATTTCCACTTGGCCATGAACGTATCGGCAGCAACCGAATGCAGTGTTTTCAACGCTGGAAGGCCAGCTTCGTTTGGCGAGGTAAGAATGCCAACTTGATGCATTACTTCCAGTTCGCTAACACGTGCAACCGCATCACCATAAGAAATGTGCGGGATCATACCGAAGCCTTGCTTGTTGGACATCCATACCACCGGAACGACGTAGGCAATAATAAGCACGATGTACTGGGCCACCTGGGTCCAGGTAACAGCGCGCATACCGCCAAGCATGGAGCAAAGCAAAATGCCC